>NZ_JBYTBB010000043.1:0-49214 GCF_058788755.1 Lysinibacillus sp. FW301-JW8 | reverse complement strand
TGGAACGGAAATCACCTTCATTTTAACTAAATATTCACAAAAAGTCCCTTGACTATTTAATTTTTCAACACTATGAAGCGACTAGAATCTACTAGTCGCTGTCATTGTTTATTTGGATTTCGTTCAATAAAATCAGTAATTTCATCCTTTAAATGATAAACCAATGTAAAATAATGATGCTCGTTCATGTCTCCCTTATCTCGCCATTTTTGCATTTCTTGATAATGAAAAGTCACAAAATAGCTGATGATTTCACGGCGCTCTATGCCCACTTTATCAGCCATCTCAACGATGGACAGGCCCTCTTTCCAATATTGATCATATACCTCTTGCGAAATACCAAGCACCCTACAAATAGCATTATAATCGTATTTCACGTGATAAACGACCTGACCCTCCTCACCATTCGCATGTTGTTGAATGACATTATTAGCATAGCCGACTGGTGCAAAGGACATTATAAGTATACTGATTAGCATTAAATTTTTTACTACTATTTTCATGCTAGACCTCCTTCACAATTTAGTGTGTGAGGTTTTAAAAATCATATTCCTTATTAGGATTTTTAAGTTGACTACTACCAATATTTAATATAATGAAAAACATCACGATCTATTTTCATCCCAAGCTTTTCATATAGCTTTTGAGCTTGTATATTATCAGTCGCTGTTTCTAAGGTTATATAACGCGCATCCTCATTTTTACAGTATGCATAACATTCCTCAATTAACCGCATTGCTACACCTTGCTTTCTCGCATGCTCTGTCACAAATAAATCATTTAATAGAAAGGCTTTTTTCATCGCAACTGATGAAAAAATAGGGAAAAGCTGGACAAAACCTACTGGCTGAGCATCTAAATACGCAAGAAAAATAATGGATTCCTCCTTCTGCAAACGCTCCTTTAAAAATTGCTCGGCTTGCTCTAAATCTGAAGGTTGATTATAAAATTCTCGATAGGCATTAAATAATGGGACTACCTCTTTAACTGTTGCAAGTGTTACTGTTTTCATTTCCATTGCAAATCTCTCCATTTCTTTTTATCAGTCTTTCTTGTATGATAATAAAAAACATTCTGACATATAAAAAGTGACAATAATAAATATTTCAACATGTCAAAAAGGAGCCTTATGAATGATTTTATTTTTTTCTTTACAGATAAAGAGGCAAAATATAAGCAAATTTATCAGCAAATCAAAACTTTAATTGAGCAAGGTAGCTTAAAAACAAACGATACTCTTCCTTCTATTCGTAGGCTGGCAGATACACTACAGGTGAGTCGCAATACGACCTTAACTGCCTACGAGCAACTTGTCGCAGAGGGATATATACGAGGAGAAGGACGAAAAGGATATTTTGTCAATGAATTTGAGCAGGTATTTTTTCATGAGGAGACACAACCAGGCATTCCCAATAAAAAGCAAGTCACTGGAAATATCATCATTGATTTTCGAGCAGGTGCTGTCGATCAACAGTATTTTCCGTTAAAGATTTGGCGACAAATGGCCAATCAAATATTACATGAGGAAGAATGCTATACATATGGGGATCCGTTTGGTGAACCTCGATTAAAGGAACAGCTTGTGGATTATTTATTACAATCTCGTGGTGTTCATGTTGATTCAGGGGACATTTTAATTGGTAGCAGCACACAGCAAATGTTAATTTATTTAGGCTTTTTATTAAAAGAGAATTTTGAAAGTATTATTTTAGAAGATCCTGGTTATAACGGAGCACGTGAAGCCTTTAAATTACATAACTTCAATATAGAGTCATTACCTGTTTTGGAAAATGGTGCACAGCTTCAGCATTTAACCCATTTACAGTCACGTCTAATTTATATTACCCCTTCCCATCATTTTCCCTATGGGGTTTCACTGAGCATCCAGCAGCGACAAACATTGATTCAGTGGGCTAAACAAATAGATGGCTATATTCTCGAGGATGATTATGACAGCGAATTTCGCTATACACAGCAGCCATTCCCTGCCCTTGCCTCTATTGATAAATCGCGTGTGATCTATATTGGCACATTTTCTAAATCCTTTTTACCAGCCGTTCGCTTAAGCTATATGGTGTTACCCAAATCATTTGTCTCTACATATAAAGAACGCTTTCAATATTTTGAGCATAACGCCTCTTCTCTTCATCAATTAACAATGGCAGCATTTATGGAAAAGGGCGAATGGACAAGGCATATTAAACGAATGCGGATTACCTATAAACAAAAGATCAATCTTCTTGTACGGGAGCTTCAACAACAATTTGGAGACAAAATTACAGTATTAGGTGCACAATCAGGACTCTATATTTTAGTGAAAGTACATACGCAACTTTCTGAGCGTCAACTCATAGAAAGCGCTGAACGATATGGCGTGAGGGTATATCCAACCAGTCCCTTTTTCCTTAAGCAAACAAGCATTGAGCCTATCATTCAACTAGGCTTTAGCAAATTGCAGCTAGATGAAGTTGTTTTAGGGGTGCAACTATTAAAAAAAGCTTGGTTAACATAATAAATAAGCCATAGCAACCATGTTATGGCTTATTTGTGTTTTCCTCATGATCTCGATAATCATAGGTTTCATTTGGTACATCCAATGTCACGCCGTTTATTTTGACAGTATCATCTTCTATCCATGAAATATCGGCTTCATTCTCCCGATATTGCCAATAAATCTTCTTTGACTTCTTATTTTCTTTATTAAACACTAATACATCCAAAACCGTATAGGACGTAGTGGCCCCTCCATCTGAAACATAAGCATTCACTGTATAGGTGCCATCAGGAGAAGTGGATTCCGCAATCAATTCCTGTTTAAACCTACTCCAATCAAAAAACAGCCAATAAACCCCGTAGCCTATAATGCTTACAATAAATAGGAACCAGACACTCAGTACAATTAGCACTTTTCTGTATACTTTTTTCTGCTCTACCCTCGCAGTCATATCTAAAAACATCTCCCCATTTTTTTTTTATTTAATAACGAAAATAAGGATGGATTTGTTTCCTTATTTTGATGAATTCCTAAAGTAGCGTGCTTAAAGCATTCTGTTCAATTTAGGACGTAGTAGGATGGAGCAGTTCACTATTCGAGCTGAGCAATTTTCGGATTGACCCGAGCATTTTTTGGATCGACCTGAGCGTTTTTCTTCTCAACCCGAGCAATTTTGATGTTGACCTGAGCAGTTTTCTTTCAACCCGAGCAAATTTTAGGTTGATCTGAGCGTTTTCTTCTCACCTCAAGCAAATATGGCTTTGACTTAAATATTTCTAAACAAAATAAAACCCTCACGCTCAAAAAGGTGAAGGTTCATACTCTTACTATGTATTATTTTTGGGCATATTTTTGCAGATGCTTCGGAACTTCACGTACGTCCATTAAAAATGGCATCATCAGAACTAAAGCAAATAAGTAAATCGCAACACCAATCGCCACTGCTGAGCTTTTTACCTCTTCGTCAATCACATACGGCATTGTTATATAAGGTACAAAGACTAATAATAAAATGGAAATGCGTGTCATAGAAGTTAGCATTTGCTTTTTCCCACAGTATGGACAGCCTATAAAGCGAGAAAATGATACAATTGACCGCATTGACTGTTTCCACGTCCATTTTTCCTTACATGTATTACATTTTGGCATATCATCTATCCCCTCCATTCACTAATTATGCCATAATTACCATTCTAGAAACATATAAAAAAGAATTTGCACAAGTTAAACCCTGTACAAATTCCCTATAAAGGTTAAAAATAATCGATAAATGTTGGAATACCGACAGGGAGTACTGTCTCTAACAGTGCAATGTCAATCGCATTGCCCTGTAAGCGTTCGATTTTTTCCAAATAGCTTGGTCGTTTATAGCCTAGTAGCATTGTGGCTAATGTTTGCACAGTTAGTTGAACAGCATTTTCGGACAGTGTTTCGCTGATCTTATCAACGGTAACCTTTCCTTCCTGCATCGTAATCACAAATGTGCCGTTATTCCACGCTACAATACGATCACTAACAGCCAATCGTAACTGAAAATCATTTCCCACAAATGGATAACGTAATAAAAATTCTTTGACATCTACGATACGTGCCATAAAATAAGGGGACACTTTTTGTATGATCTCACTATCCTCCAGTAAAAAAGCAACAGCTTCATTGCCAGTCGTTTTGCCATAAGCATTATAAATCATTGAGCTATGAGCAGAGACAAAATTCCATAAGCCTTTTCGTGCCTCTTCCTGTAAATAGACAATTTCATCAATGTAATAATTTTCCTCCATAATGCGATAAAACATATAGCCCTGTGGCACATCATCCTCATCATAATATACGGCTGCCTGAAGATTGACATCGCTATCAATAAACTTTTCTTCCCAAAAGTCTTCCTGAAACTTCTCATTCCAAGCAATACTATTGCGTACCATCACACCATGCGTTTTTTGGGCATAGCTTGCATAAATCGCTACAACATCCTCATGCTTTGGATCAACTCGACGTATCTTTCCATTTAATCCTGCATAATGTGGTAGCTGTGTATCCTTGACTTGAAATTCCACAATATCGCTCATAATTTCCCAGCCCTTTTTTCGGTAGTACGGGATTGAATATGGAAATAAATAGGATATATATTGCCCCTCATTTCGCATGCGCTGTAGACACTCCATAATCAGGCTCTCCATTAATCCATGTCTTGAATATTCTGGATATGTTCCGACAGCCGTGATTCCACCCATTTCGTAAATCCGACCATGAACATTGACCTCAAAAGGTAGGCTTAGAATTTGAGAGACAAGGTGTGTACCATCAAACCATCCAATTGCATGTCCTTCATCGAATTGCTTGCTCTTTGCATTGACAAATCGGCGATCCTTATGAATGGACATGGACATTTGAAACACATAATTGAGTAAATCTATAGATTGTGCCATTTCATCTAATCGAATTTCTCGCATGATTAAGCCTTTTCGTTGATTCATGATTCCCTCTCCTCATCAAATAACTCTGAAAAAATGGTTTCTGGTGCATTTAAAAAGCGCTTCGTAACAATGTAATGTATGGTTTCCTCATAACGGATAGACTTAATTTCCTCACCATCGAAACTGTAAATTGTTGCATTTGGATAGCCAAGTAAAATTGGTGAATGTGTAGCGATAATAAACTGTGCCTCATGCTCTAAATCCTTCATGATTTTAAGGAGACTTAGCTGCCTTGTTGGAGATAGTGCCGCTTCAGGCTCGTCTAATAAATAAATGGCCTTACCTTTAAAGCGATGTATAAATAACGATAAAAATGATTCCCCATGTGATTGATGGTGTAAAGACTTGTCACCATAAGCTGCATATTTGTTTGGATGCTCTAACGAATCAATATGACTGGCAAATTGATAAAACGTTTCAGAACGTAGGAAAAAGCCATTTGAAACCTTCGGCCACCAAGATAATCGAATATATTCCCCAAGTGAAGATTCCGCTTTATGTACCTCATATAAATTTTGTCGCCCACCACCTGCTGTATTAAAATCACAGCAATCAGCAATTGCCTCCAGTAGTGTTGATTTACCAGAGCCATTTTCACCAACAAAGAAGGTGACATTTGTAGGAAACTCAAGCTCCTGTAAATCCTGCAAGCTTGGAATGTTAAAGGGGTAAACATGCTTACCTTCGATGTTGTTCTGTAACACCTTACATGATTTTAAATACATTTCGTTTCCTCCCTTACTATTATTATAACGCGGTCACGCTACTCTGAAACCGACTTTTTTTCCAAATACAAGCTACAAACACCTAAAATAAATAATAAACTGATACCAATAAAGGAAATAGGTGACCATGAGAGCCTTGAATCAAATAACTGAAAGAAAAATGTGAATATTGGAACAAAGCATAAACTCATCATTACAATCAATGATGTACAATACTGAATGCCTATCTGTAATAAATACATCGGCAGCATGACACCCACTACTGTGACTGCAAGTATCCACGAAATATTTCCCGAGAAATATTTAAAAAATATGTCGAAAGCTGCAGAAAAAGATAATAAAATTATGCCATAATAGCGATTTGCTAAAATCATGGAAGTAGTCCAACCAGCCTCACTTAATCGCTTCGAATAGATTGTACAAAGAACTGCTCCAATCCCACAGCCAACACTTGCTATTAATGCCACAATGACAGGCAAAGTTAGGTCCATTTGAACAGCAGATTTCCCACTAATAACAGCTACTATTAGTATAGTACAAGCGATAAATGTTCCAAAAGCAATTACCCATTGTACCCGAGGAATGGATTCCTTAGCAAAAACAGCTACTATTAAGACAAACAACGGTCCTATGCCCATTTCAAGTGCACTTACAATCGCGGACTCAACGTTTTTTAAGGCAAAATAAAAGCCCATAAACGTTATCACAGTAGCAGCGTTCAACTTCACCACATCCGTAATATTTCCCTTCCATACATTCACTTGCCTTCGTTTTCGGGCAAAGAATGAGAAATAAATCGCTGTAATGAAAAAACTAATGCCCGTAAATAAAAAAGTTGGTACCTCCTGCACCTGCTTGGCATAGAACACCTGGCTCATTGATGTTAGAAGTGCTGACAGAACAAGTGCAATTAAACCTACTGTTGTTGCTTGCTTTTTTATCATTTCCACTATATTTCCCCCTTGAATAAATTCCAGTTCCTCTCCCCATTTTCCAAATAAAAAACTTCGTCTCCAATAAATATAGAGACGAAGTTATCCGCGGTACCACTCTGATTAGCTAGAAAGCTCACTTGACTATAACGGTAGCAGCCGTTTATGCCTACTTTCTTCAGCATAAAAAACTCCTGGATGAGTTCATAAATGGTTTGCGATGATTTTCACCTGCCATCATCTCTCTAAAACAAACTACATTCACTACTACTTCCAATCATTGTTAAATTATATTCGATACATCATAATTCATCTCATCCGTTTCGTCAAGTCTCTCTGAAGTATGTGCAATATTTTAAATACACCTTTATGTTGGATCATTATGACTCTAATAGATAGCATTTGATTCCAGTTATTGTGACTTATAGCAAATGTTCTACTTCCCAGCTGATTGTCATACATTGAGTAAAACCTTTTGAACCTTATTTTAAGATGGAATGTACCTGAAAAAAGAACAAGGGAGAAAAGTGATATGTTTGTAACTCATTTTTATGAAGGCAAGACATCTGTATTAAGTCAGCTTCTCGTCAATCTACCTACTGTTGAAGAAAATATTAAAATTAAAGGACGAAAAGCAAAAATAATTGAGGTTAATCAAATCAACAACAATAACTACCAAGTACGAGTCATTTTTGAAATTGTACCTAAAAAACAGCCTCTTAAAGAACTTGGGAAGAAAAAAAGATAGCCATTTATAGTTTAAGGCGTAACGCTATCGTTGATAAATCCAATGATAGCGTTTTAAATTTCTTATAAATGGGTATCAAAATAGTATGTTGCAAACTGTTCTCAATTCTTTTAAACCTCTTTGAGAAAAAAAGTTGACTTTTTAATTGATAACAATTATCATTATCAATAGATTATTTCTTTTCTCCAAATTGCTTAATTCAGAATCCCCCTCTTTTTTGAAATAAGCATGTATCAAACGGATATTCTTACATCAGACTAAGAATATCCGTTTTTAACTGTATTCTGTTTATTTTAATGGAATATTTACATAAACAAAGGAGCTGTTTTACATGGATTATCGTATTGAAAAAGACACTATGGGTGAAATTAAAGTACCTGCTGATAAAATTTGGGGTGCTCAAACACAGCGTAGTAAGGAAAACTTCCAAATTGGTACAGAGCAAATGCCAATCGAGCTAGTACAAGCGATGGCTATTTTAAAGAAAAGTGCTGCTATCGCGAACAATAAACTTGGAAAGCTGTCAGCTATTAAAACAAATGCTATTGTCCAAGCAGCTGATGAAATTTTAAATGGTCAATGGGACGATCAATTCCCACTTGTTGTATGGCAAACAGGTAGCGGTACACAGTCGAATATGAACGTCAATGAGGTTATTGCGCATCGAGCGAACCAGATTCTACAGGATGCTGGAGAGGCTGATCGTGTTCATCCTAATGATGATGTCAATAAATCACAAAGCTCAAATGATACATTCCCTACAGCCTTGCATATTGCAGCCGTATTAAAGGTTGAGGATTATTTATTACCACGTCTTCGTTTATTAAAAGCAACTTTAGAGGAAAAAGCTGAGCAATTTAAAGACATTATCAAAATTGGCCGTACACATTTACAGGATGCTACTCCCCTTACATTAGGACAAGAGATTAGCGGCTGGGCTGCAATGCTCTCAAAATCCGAGCATATGATTATCCAAAATATTGATTACATGAAAGAACTTGCGATTGGTGGTACAGCTGTAGGTACGGGCATAAACGCACACCCAGAATTTGGCGACCGAGTAGCATCAGAAATTAGTGAGCTAACGAATAGACACTTTACTTCTGCGGCAAATAAATTCCATGCACTAACAAGTCATGATGAAGCTGTCGTTGCCCATGGTGCCTTAAAAGCACTTGCAGCAGACTTAATGAAGATTGCCAATGATGTACGCTGGTTAGCAAGTGGGCCTCGCTCAGGAATTGGTGAAATTACCATTCCCGAAAACGAACCAGGCTCCTCAATTATGCCAGGTAAGGTCAATCCGACTCAAAGTGAAGCCATGACAATGGTTGTAACACAGGTCGTTGGAAACGATGCAACAATTGCCTTTGCCGCTTCACAAGGAAATTTCGAACTAAACGTCTTTAAACCTGTCATTATTTATAATTTCTTACAATCCACTCGTCTATTAGCAGATACAATGAAATCATTTAACGACCATTGTGCAATAGGCATTGAGCCAAATAAAGAAGTACTTGATTATAATTTACAAAATTCACTAATGCTTGTAACAGCATTAAACCCTTATATCGGCTATGAAAATGCAGCAAAAATTGCGAAGAAAGCACATAAAGAAGGGACAACCTTAAAAGAAGCAGCCATTGCCTCAGGATTACTAACAGAAGAACAGTTCGATGAATATGTAGATCCTGCGACAATGATTTATCCAAACGTAAAATGATGTAAGTGCAATGTCGTTATCGAAGTCGACCCACCATTGATATACCAATGATTTTAGAATCTCGCCTCATTTTGTATAATGCAAGATAATGCATATAAATGCTTTGTTTTGGGGCTAGGTGGGGCTAATAAAAATTAGGCGAGCGTGTGTATAGGAATGTATGAGTGAGAAAGATTGGGGCTAACCGCTTCAATCTTTTTTTAAATAAAAGGATTGATATAATAAACATTTAAATTTATAAGGGGACGGTTAAATGAATTTAAATCTTAATACAGAAGCAGTTTTTCATCATCTGACACCTCAAACATATATGTGAGGATGGAAACATGGATCATCATCAGTCTACTTCATAGAAAAGAATGATGGCAACATTAATGATGATTGGAATCGTAATACACGAAGGCTTGCCGGTGAGAATCATTTTTATTCTCGCAGAGCAGGTTCATTATATAGAACAGAACAAGATTGTCTTATTTTTTTAAGCCTTTAAATGGATATGACATTATACATAAAGGTATACATTTAACAAGTGCATTATACTTGAATGATCATTTTATAGACTACGAGTATTGGGATATATACAAAATCGGTGTAAAGATAAGTTCACAGGAAAAGAATACTTAAAAGAGGCAATTTTGAATATTCATGTACGTGATATTGAAGCAGGTTGGGATCGTCAATATGGAAATAATCGGAACTCCATAACTGAAGGTATCTTAGACAATCTAAAAAAATATCCAAACCAAGATGTAATACCAGTTGTAAAAAGATTCATCAAAAGAGAGTATTATTAAGCAAATTTAAGTTTGATTTCTATAAAAAAGTTTGGTTCATTTTCTATCAATTTTGTTCAACAATCGCTCCCTTTAGTTGAACAAAAAAGTTAGTATTTCAATCAATTTGCACTGGTAGTTGATTTAAAATTAATTTCACTACACTATCTTGTGACATATCACCAGTCAATTTCATTTCTCCAGCTACGCCAAGATAATCATTTGGATTCCACCAGGCACGTAAAGAATCCTCTCCGAATTCCATCTTTTTTTCCCTAGAGCTATGTCGTAATACTGTCTCCTCAAAAGATAAATCAAAATAAAAAACGTAAGCCTCTTGGTCATAGAACTGAATTAAGTTTTTTAGCATTTCACCGTAACGCTCTTTATATAAAATCCCTTCCACAATAATAAATTCACATTTATCTTTGCCATATTCCGCAATTTGGCGAATTAAATCAATGGAAAGATTCCCTTCTCTATCCTGAACCTTCAGCATTTCACGGCGAATAACATCCTGGGAAATCAATAGCGTTCCATTCCCCAAATAATTTTGAAGACTTATCCCAGTCGTTGTTTTTCCACTTCCTGAGTTTCCCCGTATGATAATTAGTTTTGACTCCATATTCCCCCCCCCCCCCCGCGGTCATTAATAACATCTCAGTAAATAAAAGCATATATCCAAAGTTTATTATTCCATTAAATGGCTTGATTATTGAATTGTCCCAATCCATCTTGTCAATATAATTGTATCAAACCTTTTTACAAATTATCGAACTTTATTACAAATGATCAATCTTTATGTTAAATCTACACCAAATCCATTTTGCTTTTTTCAACCAATATAAAAAGCAACCACATTTCTGCAGCTGCTTGATTATATATATTAATTATTAATAGCATGTTTTAAAAGAATAAATGATTAAGATTCAAATTTGACCGATTCAGGCTTACTCCTACAATGGATTTCAGCATTTCAACGATAGGACATGACGTTTGGACATTATTAACATTAAGACCACCTATCACGAAATGTTTTTTTACGGATTATTTAACTAAAACACCACGTTCGCCATCCATGTAACGCAAAATCAACACTACACCACAGAATATGTAAGATTTTTACGTTCTTTCATTGAAGTTTAACAACACTTATTTCTTTATGTACGGATGTCTGAAAAACAAAAATAACGGTAATGCCAATGATAAACCAACTGTAAACAAAGTTAATAGACATATCCACTTTTCTTTAATGTTATACTTTCTTGACTCATTAAACATAAAGATTATAAAAACAAAGCATGAAATAAAAAAGTCAACAGCGAAGAAGGTCGATATAGAGTTTGTAAATAATAAATCTATTAGTAACCCTAAATCAAACCCGTTTTCGTTTAAGAATTTCACCAAAAAATAATACGGAAATACTGTACCAATAATCGCAAATAGCAAGTACACTTTTCTCATTTAAAATAAACTCCCCCTACTCTACGATTTTCACAAAAATTATACTCCTTAATTAAACTCTTTTAGTTTAATAATACCTCATATAAAATAAATTTGGATAACAATTTCTATTTACCACTCAAGCCAATTATCTAACGATGGTTCATCATGCACTATTGATTGTGGAAGACTATCTCTTTCATTTAACCAGTTATAGAAAGCTACTGGAAGCTCTCTATCTGCCGTTTCTTCTATATGTGATATTTCTCATCTTATTATTAAACGCTCCATAGCCTTACTATACGCCCCTGCAAATACGGCTCTTTTGATATTTCTAGCAAACTTCAATATTATTAATGTTGGAGAAGTAAATGATTAAAATAATTATTTTAGAAAATTCATATGAAATGGGTGATGTTTTTTTAACTTCTGCGAGGCTATTAGAACATTGCAGATTAAATCCCTTTTTATGCAATTCAAGTAATTAAAGAAGTATATAAGAGTTTCACTAATGGTGATATTTCAAAAAAGAGTATTACACAAAAAATCTTCTTAGAAAATTTAGTTTTAAATTTTGGGGGATTGTGATTCTAGTTAAAGCAAAGGAGTAAGGGCTATGGAAAAATTGGAGTATCTCCTCCCAAAGAACAAGCATGATTCCAACAGAGTTACTCAATTAAAATATTTGGAAAGAAAAAAGCTAATCCCTTTAATACCAGAATTATTGACATGGATTCAAGATATTAACTGGCCTATAGCACCCGATGTTGCAGAGTTATTATTAATATACCCCAATGAAATTGTACCACATATCAAAAATGTACTTACAACCAATGATGATATATGGAAATATTGGTGCTTAGAATATTTAGTTAAAAAAATGCCATTAGAAAATAGGTTGAGATTAAAAGATGAATTAGTAAGGATGGCTAAACACCCCACTGTGGGTGAAAAGCTTGAAGAAGTTGATGAATTAGCAATTGAAATTATTAAAATGTCTTTAAATGAGAATGAATGATTTTCACCATTAAAATAATTAGAAAACGATCCAGGCTCAAAATTAATTGATTACCTGGTCATCATTTTTATTTACCTCGTCTAGTGGTCATTGTTCCATTCTGTAAATCTTTTAAATGTGATTCTTGAATAATTCCATCTTTAACCGCTTGCTAAACATTAAAAACTCATATTAAATAATTCTCATTCGGTTTATTGATCAGCATCTACAGGTATTCGCTATATCCTAAAATCTATAAGATTAATCATCAATAGGAGTTACGAGTTTAAGAGCTATAACAAACATACTTTTTCTTCACTTTATACTTTGTGCAAGCTCCACCATCTTCATCATAAACCTCTTTTCCTACCACAAGTTCTACATTCCTATTGCGATACTCATCATAATTAGTTATGGAAAGCGTGTGATCTCCTATCCAGTTTAACTGGATATTTGCTTTAGCATCTGCAAAGTATATTGTTTTTTCTTTATCGCTTTTTTCAAACTCAACAACATTTACAATCAGATTAACTCCACCTGCAGCTCCACCATAGTTTTCGTAATATGTTAATGCAGCGTACTTACCATCTGGCGAATTTCATATCTCCTGTATGTATAAACTCGTAATTAAAATAATCAAAAATTCTATAAGACGAAAACAATAAAATCCCTATTCCAAGACTGATTAACACCTTATTCAAATTCATCACTCCTTTTGGAAAGAAAACGTATAATAGTCAAATAAGTTCCGTTTTATAGCAGGCATGCCGCAATCTTTAGCAACTTGTACTTTCTTTTTGCACTCCACAAAAAAACACCTACCGAAGTAAGTGTTTTTCTACATTATATTCTTGTAACTCTTGAATAAACACCACTACTGTTGTAAATTCCAAACCCAAAATGTTGTAACAGTCCGCCTATAGTTGTGAAGTTGCAAGGTGCTGAAGTTGCTTACCAAAATTACCATATAAATACTTTAAAAGGAATATAATCCAAGATGATATCCCATAATAAATATAATTCGAATTACTCAATTTAATAGATTGTAGAAGGCTCCCACACTAAAAAATGAATAACAAAAGACCACTCATAAAAAGTGGTCCTATCAACCTAAATAGAGTTACAAGATTTTTCCGAGCTAATGGCGCCATTTTCTACTAAACGCCCGATACCCTCAGACGTAAAGTCCTTTAAGTCGTAAAAATAATTGGAATTAATTTACAGTTTTTTTCTCTCCATAAAAACACCCGCAGTAGCAAATGCTTATGTTATTCTTCATCCTTACTTTCATTTTGTCGGAACTCCACTTCTTTACGTTGTTGTTTCTTGCAACTGTCTCTTATCAATACGTGGTATTTCAAACACTATAATTTTGGAATCAATTAATGCTTGGAAACGAAAGTAACAACCACTTGACATTGTTCAAAAGTATTTGTTTTAGGTAAAAGTACAAGAAACATAATTCTTTTTACATATAGTATCAAAATGATAGAAAGGGTGTGCAGTGTGAGGAAAGAACATAAAAATTTTAAAAAGTTCAAGTTTAAATCAAATCCAAGTTGTCACTGTCGTTGTTGTGGTTTTTGTTGCCCTTGTCGTTGTAAGCCACCGTTTATACCTGAGCCACCAACTCCACCTTGTCATTTTTTAGTGTACGTTACAGACGCTGGTCAGTTAGCTACTCCTGATAATATGGTATCAGTGATTGATACAGCGACAAATACGATAGTCGCTACCATTCCAGTAGGAACAGCTCCACTAGAAGTAGCGATTACACCGAATGGAGCATTTGGCTATGTTCCAGCTCTCTTCTCGGATAATGTAACAGTTTTTAGTACTGCAACAAATACGGTAGTCGATACCATTCCAGTAGGATTTCAACCTCTTGGTGTAGCGATTTCACCAAATGGAACACTTGTTTATGTATCAAATCATGGGGCTGGAGCTAACTCTGTATCTGTCATAAATACAGCTACAAATGCCGTAACCGCTACTATTCCTGTAGGGCTCCAACCTCAGGGCATAGCTTTTACTCCAAATAGTGCGTTTGCTTACGTTGCAAACGAAAACTCAAATTCAGTGTCAGTTATAAATACAGCTACAAATGCTGTGGTTACTAATATTCCTGTAGGAACTCGCCCAAGATCAATTGTTTTCACACCGAGTGGACAATTTGCTTACGTTACAAATGAAAGTAGTAACAACGTATCTGTAATTGAAGTAGCAACAAATACGGTATTTACTACAATCGGTGTGGGGGCAGGACCTGTTGGAACAGCAATTACTCCTGATGGAACACTTGTTTACATTGTAAATAAAGGTAATAATACTGTATCTGTCATTAGTACAGCAACGAATTTGGTAATTGCTACAATTCCTGTAGGAGTATCTCCTGACCAAGTAACCATCTTGCCGGATGGAACACTTGCTTATGTCACTAATCAACTTGACAATACTGTGTCAGTCATAGATATAGAAACAAATACAGTTATTGATACAATTCCAGGGTTTAATGGTCCTACTGGTATAAAAACCGGAACAATCTGTCAATAAAAATAATTTTTTTATACAAAAGAGTAAAAAAATACGTTCTGTTTTGATTTCAAGGGACGTCTTGTTTTACTTGTATATATAATGATTTTGGGATAGCAGACGTATACATCCTGTAAAATATATTGCTACTATGCTATCCCAGACCTTACATAAAAAAGCCACACCTTTTTGGCTCATCACTAATATGTTTATAGATTTTTTCTATTTTTACCACATTTAATCAATATTCTTTAAAATAAAAAATACAAATTCATTCTATTATTACAATAATAGGTTTTATCGATATATTAATTACATAGATAGAAAGGAGAATTTATTGAATCAACTCTTAAAGATACTAGTAGAAAATTATTGGATGATTACAAAGTATAAACACGACCTAATAGATTAATTTTTTCATATCATAAGTGTTTTCTTCCTCATAACTGGAAATCCAATAAGGTTTTCACATTGCTTTTTTGGCTACTTCACTTTCATTAAATTAGCAATCAAAAGCAGTGTCGTGAGTGGTCATTAAACGCACGTATTACTCATTGGAACACCTTTTAGGTATTTGTCATATGTTATAGAAATGGTTTTCTACTTATAACAAAGGAGTATGCAACATATGAATGGATTTATGTACTTTGGCTATCCGCAAACCTATGCCTCATTTCCAACACCGCAATATTATCGGAATGAAGACATACAGTGCAAGGAAACTCAGGTATTGCTGAAAAATATTATGTACACGACAGCTGTGGAACCTAAATTTACCGAGCATTTAATCCAACACAGAGGGTTAATGATAGTCATCACGACGACTGTCGGCAAATTGGTAGGTACTTTAGATAATGTTTTCATTGATCATGTATCTCTTGTAGTTAATGGAAAATTGCATCACATCAGATTGTGTGAAATCGTTTATTTTGAAAAAGCAGAAGACAAATAAGTATGTAGTGAGTCTGTATTTATTATAAAAGTATTCGCTAATAAATGGTTATTAACAAACAAAATGAATAACTCATATAATCAAGAAAAAAGAGAACCCGAATATAACATCGATTTCTCCTTTTCTTGAATAACAGCTAGTTATGTTCCAGCCTGTTTAATTACTGCACAATATCTTTTTTTGTTTCAACACTGATCAAATTAGTTCGGGTATTCTGTTTCCCTATGTTATTATCCACTATTAGTTAATATACAATATTCTTAGATTTTCCTTAAAATACATTTAGGTCCTAGCCTTTTCTTATTTGGACATCATCAAAAGATCTTACTAACACAGATGATGTTACCTCTACTAATACAAAAGGTTAATCATTTCTATGTTCTTCTCCCATTATTCTCTAACAGCCAAAGGATTCATAGATAAACTATTTTTCGACTCTTTAAAAATTCGTTTCATATCCTTGAATCCTGAACCAGTAACTAAAAGAACTACATTCATATCCTGATTTATAAGCTTTTTTCTAAGATCCGATTCTAAGCCTGCCCATGCTGCCGCTGCTGAAGGCTCTACAAAAATGCCAGCCTTGGTAGCTAGTTTTTTTTGGGCATGTAAAATCTCTTCATCCGATATGGAAATACCCCAGCTATTTGTCTTACATAGATAATCAATAGCCATTTCTGCATTTGCAGGTGATTTAACAGAGATAGAATCTGCGATAGTATCTGTCTTCTCTAGGATTAAATCTCTTCTCTCCCTCCAACTTTTTACTATTGCATCACTCCCCTTTGCTTGCACTAAAATACAAAGTGGTAACTTATCAATAAGTCCCTCTTGTTTAAGGTCAATAAAGCCTTTGCAAACAGCGCTATAAATTACACCATCACCAGCTGGTATATAAATAATATCGGGTGCTTTGAAGCCTAATTGATTGTACAGTTCAATAGAAACTGTTTTTTTCCCTTCTATCGTAAAAGGATTATAAGCGGTATTTCTATTAATACCTCCAAATCTTTCTGTATACTCTAGTGATAGTTTATATGCATCGTCGTATGTTCCTTTCACAGGGATAACGCTCGCTCCAAAAAAAATGGACTGTGCTATTTTTTCTTTAGGTGCAGTTTCAGGTATAAATAAAACGGTTTTTAATCCATAGGCAGCAGAAATACAAGCCATTGCAGAACCAGCATTTCCTGTAGATGCAAGTACAATTTTCTGCTCATTATGAAATATAGCTTGTTCTGCAATTAATAACGATGCTCTATCTTTTAGTGACCCTGAAGGATTTAAACTGTCATTTTTAATAAAAAGATTGGGTAGTCCTATCTCTTTTCTTAATAAAGCAGGCTCTAGTAATGGGGTATTACCAACCTTTAAAGCAGACGAATTTTGAATGGCAATTGGAAGAAAGGAATCCGGTTCAGCCATTGAGTTTCTCTTAGTCTTTTTTTGAGGTTCAAATTTAACGGATAATATACCCTTTTGAAAACCATTATTCTTAACATTTTTACAAACAGGACATAGATAAACGATTCCTTCTGATTGAAATTCATATCCACATGAAACACAATCATATCGTATCACTTTAATTATCACTCCTCCGTATACTTCTACTATAAAAATTTCCTCATTATTTTAGAATGAGACCGATATTATTTTGCTTCGCTTTTTCAAAATACAATTTAGCTATTGTTATATCGAAAATAGCCATTCCCATTGGATGAAACATTATTGCTTGATTATCAGGAAATTTTTTCATTGCATTATGAAGAACGACATCAATAATGGATTTTGTATCCTCTTTATTCAAATTATATTCTTTATGCATTACCTCTATATCTGTATTTGCTCGACAGACCTCGTCCCAATCATCTACAATCATTGACTGGGTAAAATCAATAATACTAGGTTCATAATCACGAAGAGAAACATTCAGCAGTAGTGCGCCCTTTTTAGGTTCTTTATTTATATATCTCTTCTCTGAAACTGTACAAGTTATAAAGATTTCACTATGCTTATAAACTTCTTCCCACGAACTACAAATTTCTGTTTTCTCTAGCCAATTTGCAGGTATTTTCTCTGTAGAAATTCCAGCAATATCAAAAATATAAATTTTATTTATTTTTTCATTTAATAATTCCGTTACCATTTGATAATGTAACTGACCTATTGGACCAAATCCAATAATGCCGATATTAATTTCATTTAATTCTCTAGCCGCTTGAAATTCACGTATAATCAATCCCGAAACAGATGCTGTACGTATCCCACTTATTATTGCGGTATTTATAATGCATACTGGCTCTCCTGTATGAACATCGTTTAAAATCGTTATTGAGTGAGCTCTTGGAATAGCCTTTTTAATATTTTTCGGAAAACTTGCAATCCATTTTATACCTGTAGAAGAGATGTCACCACCAACATATGCTGGCATAGCTATGATACGGTCATTCGGATCTTTAAATTTCAAATAAGGTTTAATCGGTTGAGAAAAATCATCGTTTGCTAAGCATTCTACAGCGTATTTCAGATGAGAAATATTTTCACGCCAATTTATTGGAATCATTGATATATCTGTATTATTTAAATAGAGCATGGTATTTCCAACTCCTTTTGTACTATAAATTCATCACTGTATCCTTTTGATTATCGATCCATTTTACCCATTCATTATTATAAACAGTATCAACATATGGTGAACCACCATCGGGGCATAGAAACACTACATTTGGAACTTGGTTAAGTTTTTTACCTTTAAAATATTCACCAATTGCGTAATAGGATGCTCCTGAAGAACCACCTGCAAAAATAACAAATTTCTCAAAAAGCTCATAACATCCTTTTACTGCTTCGGCTTCTGGAACATATATTACTTCATCTATTAAAGCTTCCTTTAAAATATCAGGTGTCATACTTGACCCAATCCCAGGAATATAACGCTTGCCTGGAGGTTTTCCGAAAATAACTGAACCCTCCGTATCTACAGCAATAATTTTTATGGCAGGAAATTTCTCTTTTAATTTTCTTGAAACTCCTGCAATGGTGCCACAAGAACTAACACCAATAAACGCATAATCCAATTTGTCGAAACTTTCAGATATTTCAGATCCTAGACCGTAATAGTGAGCTCGTAAACAATCTATATTTCCATATTGATTGGTCCAAAATACATTATCATTATTAGTTTGAAAACGTTTAATTTCGTTAATTCTTGTTAAGAGGTACCCACCTGTTTCATCCCTCTCTGTAACTTTTATAACATCATGTGAAATTGTACGAAGCAATTTTTCATATGTTTGACTTATATTCATATCAATAATGGGAACAAACTTAATTTTTAAAAATTTACATATGGTAGCTAATGCTATAGCAAAATTTCCAGATGAGGATTCAATTACTGTTGTATTTTCATTAATATTTCCATTTTTAATGGCTTCTTTAATTACATAATAAGCTGGTCTCATTTTCACACTGCCCATTAGATTATAAAATTCTAATTTTGCAAATAAATTAATAGGATTTACACCTAGATTCACACATGGCGTTTTGCCAATATATTGATTAAGATAATCTAATTTTTTTAGCAAATTTTAATAATCTCCCTTCATATATAAAATAATAGAAGATACACAGCTTGTTCTCGTAATAAAATAAGTAGTTATAAACTCAAAATTGCTTCAACTGCAAAGTCCGTTCCTTTAGGTAAGGCTTTCACACCAACTGCTGCTCTTGCTGGATATGGTGTTGTAAAAAGTTTCTCCATTTCTTCATTAACTAATGAAAAATGAGCTAAATCAGTTAGATATATTGTTACCTTAACCACATTCGAAAGATTTCCTCCAGCAGCTTCCACAACAGATTTTAAATTATTAAATGCGCATTGAATCTGTTCCTTTACTCCACCTTCTATTACCTCCATTGTTTCAGGTACAATGGGTGCTTGAGCGGATAAAAAAACAAGATTATTTGAATGAATTGCCTGTGAATAGGTTCCGATTGGTTCTGGTGCATTTTTTGTATATATCTCTTTAATTGACATTTTTATACTCTCCATTCTCTCGTTAAGTTTTCAGTAATTACTTACTTACTCCAATTGCTATACTGTTACGTCCTAAACTAATTCTATTAGGCGAAAGTGCCTCTTCTAAAACTCCTATATTTTTTAACGAATCAGGGAAACACTTTCTTGTGAGAAGCATTCTACAACAATTTGCTATAGCAGGCGCCGTTTGAAACCCATATCCTCCCTGTCCCACTAACCAAAAGAAGCCTGATACATCTGCGTCCTCCCCTACAACCGGCGTCCTATCTGCCACAAAGGATCGCAAGCCTGCTAATGTATGATCAATCTTCTTGACATCTATATCAGTTAATACTTCAAGATTATTGGCAGCTATAGCGATATCTAAATCTGATGGTTTGGCATCACAAGGCGTTATTGGAATTTCATCACATGGACTTACGAATAATTTTCCAGAGTCGGGTCTAAAATAAAAAGATTCACTTAAATCTCCTACATACGGCCATTTATTGATATTAAATTCATCGATTGATAGATAAAAGACGCTTCTCTTCTTTGGTTCCAGGTTAATACTTCTAACTCCAGCTAAACCTGCTATCTGGTCTGCCCATGCACCTGCTGCATTTATAATCATCGGTGTAACAATATTACCTTGGGTAGTATCTATACTCCAAAGGTTGTTATGACGAGATATTGAATTCACACTACAATTGGTAATCAAGGCTCCACCTTTTTCTTTAAATCCATTGATATATCCTTGATGAACAGCATGGGTATCGATATCCATTGCGTCTTGTTCAAATATACCTGATGTATAGATATCTGTATTAATGACCGGAACAATATTACTTAGCTGATTACCCTCTAGCAGTCTCAAATTACTCACATCATTTTTCATTTCTTTATAATGTTGTTCTGCTAATATCTTCTGTTCCTTTGTTGCTAAAAAAATGGCTCCTCTCTCTCTTAATAAAGGTTTATCACTAAATCCTTTTGGAGGGTTAGTATAAAACTCAAGGCTATGCTTTGTTAATCCTCTTATTGTTTTATTACCATATGCTTGCATGTATATTGCCGCAGAACGTCCTGTGGAATGGTAAGCTAATTGAGTCTCTCTTTCTATCAGGATTACACTGGCCTCCTTAGCCAATTCATACGCTGCCGATGCACCTGCAATTCCCGCACCAATAATTAGATAATCTGTATATTTATCTGTCATCAACTATCATCCCTTTTGTGAATTACTAGTTTCCATGTTCATTTCTTTTGTTTTTTTAGAGAAAATATTAAATTTTACTTGAAAAATTGAATTTGTTAGAATCCCAGCGACTAATCCCCAGAAAGCAGCCCCTATACCCAAAAAGGAGATACCTGATATTGTAACTAGAAAAGTAATGAGCGCACTTTCTTTTTGAGTGCCTTCCATTGCGGAAGCAAGGCTTGAACTAAGTGAAGCAAATAGAGCTAAACCAGCAATAACCGCTATAAACTCACCAGGAAGTGCTTGAAAAATTGACGCCATTGCAGCACCAAACAAACCAAAGATTAAATAAAATAATCCACATGAAATACCTGCAACATATCTTTTATTTTTATCCTCATGAGCTTCTTTCCCAGTACAAATTGCCGCAGTAATTGCTGCTAAATTTATAGCATGAGAACCGAATGGTGCTAATAAAATTGAAAAAATTCCTGTTGTTGTAACTAATGGACTTATGGGTACATTATATCCATCCGCTCTTAAAACCCCTATACCAGGCGCATTTTGAGATGCCATTGTTACAATACATAATGGAATGCCAATTCCAATCAAAGCATCTAGCGAAAATGTGGGAACTGTAAAAATAGGGTTCACTAAAGATATATCAATACTTTCAGTCTTTAGATTTCCTGTAAAATAAGTAATCAATAACCCTAAAAATAATGTAATAACAACCGTATAACGTGGTGAAAACCTTTTAACAATTAAGAAACACAGTATCATCGGAAAAACTAATTCAGGTAGATTTTTCAAAGATGTAAAAACTTCAACTCCAAAGTTTAAAAGAATTCCAGCAAGCATAGCAGTTGTGATTGAATATGGAATTCGGTTCATTATTTTCTCAAATATCCCTGTCCATCCTAGCAAAGTAATAATTACTGCAGAAAAAATAAATGCTCCAATAGCATCTGTATAGGAATAAATTGACCAGCTTGAAACTAGTAGAACCACTCCTGGCGTGGACCACGCTGTTATAATTGGAGATTTAAACCAAACACTCAATAAAATACAGGTTAACCCACTACCTATAGAGATTGCCCATATCCACGAAGATAAATGAGAATCGCTTAAATGCGCAACTTTAGCAGCTTGGAAAACAATTACTAAAGGTCCAGCATAAGATACCATTGTAGCTATTAATCCGACAACTACAGCAGATATTGATAAATCTTCTTTTAACATTCCCATATTAAAGGAGTGTCTTGAATTCTTTAACACAAAGCAACCCTTCCTCCAGTATCTGTTTTCTATAAATTTATTTGCTTGATCACCTCTCTTTTCTTTGTTTTTTATACTAACACAACAAGTCTCCTCCAAAAACCAGTTTTTCCCACGTTCGTTTTTTTGTCAATTTTTAATGATTTTATTATTTTATTGGAAAATAAATCTATATTATTCCAAAAATATAAAAATAAAATATTTCTATAAACATCTTTATAATAGTTTTAATTTTAAAAACCACTTCCTAAAATAACCAAAATTCTATTAAAAACCTAATTTTTCTCAAATATCGAAAATTCCTATTTATTTGATTATTTAAAATTTTTAGATACAACATTTAATTTGTTATCAAGCGAAAATTTTATTGAACTAAAGTATTATTGTGTTTAAAAATGGTCTACATAAAAAAATAACTTTACCTTTTCGTCCTAAAGAATTTTTTTTATAATTAGTTGACAATAGTACTTCAATGCGATATGTTTTTTTATTTATTGCGACATTTATGAAATAATGAAGGCTAAAGAATATGATCGAAATGCTGAAAGAGTGATTCTATTGAAACCTAAAAACTCACAATACCGAAACATGCGAATAGCTTATGTAATAGCGATTATTATCACTATTTTTTTAGGGCTTGCCTCTAGAAAATGGAGTTTTTTCCTGCCACTGTTTGTAGCGCAAAACGCTGGGGACGTACTATGGGCTATAATGGGCTATTTTGGATTTCGATTTTTGCTAGTACGGAAGAGCACCCTCGTAGCTATTTTGCTCAGTTTTTTGTTTAGTTTCAGTATTGAATTTAGTCAGTTATATCAGGAAGATTGGATTAATCAGATTCGTGCAACAATGCTTGGGGCTTTAATACTTGGGAAAGGTTTTCTTACAGAGGATTTAATTCGGTATACAGCAGGGATAATATTCGTTGCTGTCTTAGATAAGATCTCACTTAAGTTCATACTTCATAATTATTGACTCAAGAACCAAAAATTGGCTGGTATGAACCTATTTGAATTCATTTCAGCCAATTAGCTTCTTAATTCTTACTTTTTGTACCTCTCATTCTAAATTGCATGTTTAATAAGTGCTATATATTTCTCCGATATACAGTGCGTAATCTGTATCTAGATTTTCTCTATTTTCAACAATAATTTTACCTTCATATAAGGATTCCCCTGTACGTACATCACCGATAAATAGCAAATGACCGTCAGAAGTACGATTCACTAAATATAGTTTACCATCTATAAGTTTGAAAAAAGGTTCCTCTTCATCATTAGCAATGCTTGGATATTCAAAGCTTAGAGGCTTTTCCCATTGATTTTTTTCGATATTATAACGATTCAGTACTAAGCTTTTAGCTGAGTGAACAGGAATAAATATATCTGCTCCATAAAGAACTGTCGACTCTAAATTTGATTTTAATTCAGCAGGAATTATCCATTCCTTTGCTTCATTAGTGAGATTGTTATAAAGATATATTTGTCTAGAGATTAATTTTGGGTCAGCACCTTCTATGATACCCCTATATTTTTCTACCATATATAGGAAATAATTTTCATTTTGAATTATATTGGGATCATTAAATAGACGGATACGTGACATACCTATATCTTCTGATTCTAATTTTGCAATTATTGAGTCATTTTCTAACTCCTTTGTTTTTTCATTAACTGTATATATATGCAGTTCTTCACCGCCTTCAATGAGGTAGCCCGCCGTTGCCAAAATTTTTATTTTTCCATTTTCCACATAAACGTTATTCACATTGACCGAGGCATAGCTTGCTTGAACTGGCGCATTGATTTCAAATGAAGTACTGTCATTTGTATTTTTATCTAGTATATCGATTTGTAGTGTTAAAAAATTACTTTGGTCCTCTTTCCAACCATTGGCTAGAACATTTGTGTAGATTAAACGAGCTTCATCTTCAAAGTACTTACTAGGGTACAATTCTTTTCCACGCATAAAATTACGGTGCTCTTGAATAAATTTTTGAAATAACAAAGGCTCATGCGAAACTATCAAACCCCCAAAAAATGACGAATTCATCCGATTTGTAGAACCGTTCTTTGATATGTACAACCATCGATTAATATTCCCACTTTGATAGCTTGCTTGAAGTATACGATTTTCGATTTCTTCCTTATTTCCGCTAATAGTTTCAATTTTAAAAGATACATCATTTTTAGAAGCCCATGCTAGTTGGACATAGTATGAACCAATCGCTACCACGATTGCTAAACTGATCAATATCGATTTCCAATATCTTTTCATTGTCATTCCCCCATTAGACTCTTATTTTATGTTTTAGCAAATAATTCGCTATCCAAATGGCGCTTCCTAAAACAATGATGCTCGTTACCAATTCCATGAAAAAGATTTCAAGTGTGTAAAAATAGTTACTATAAATACCATTCAATACTAACGGTACGATAAAGAATCCGAACGAGAGCAACCCATAAATAATTGAGAAGAAAATACCTTTTGAACCGTAACTCCGTTCAAATAAAATGGCAGTGAATAGAACGGCTACAAAAATTAGTCCAACTCCATATACTAAGATAAATTCAATAAAGGTGTTCGGATACAGCCAGCCCCATATTTCCAAGTTATAAATCTCATCAAAAAATGAGAAATACGTACGGAAATCTACTGGTACAATACTATTAGCAATTTGTATCTCGATTGAAATCGACAATAATTGTAAGGCAATTAACCCAAGGACCAAAAGCATAATTGCCGTCAATTTAGCAAAATAAATATTAATTCTTTCAGTTGGTAGCATCAATAATCTGTAAATAAACGTATTTTTTCCAAACCAATCTCGATACCAAATAAAGAAAACATAAATCATCAACATTGCGATACAAAAAAAGATTGGTATCACAAACCATTCAGAAAAAACAAATTGATGAAAGGAAAAAGTACCATATTCCTTAATATATTGACTCACCGATAGTTGATTTTCATACATTATTTGATCTGATCTATTCATATAAACTTTGGAGATGATAATCGCCCCAATGAACTGGCAGACAAATGTTAATCCTATTAAAACTAGATATAGTTTGAAAAAACGGCTTATTTCAAAATTTACAAGCTTTAAATAGTTTTTCATCCTCGATACACCTCCCGCATCACATCAACAACTGATTTTCCTTCATTCTCACGCATTTCCTCCACGCTAAATTCCTTTAATATTTCACCATTATCAATAAGTACTGCTTTATCAATTAAGTGTTCAATATCACTGATTTCATGGGTTGTGAGAATCACACCACGTTCTTCAATTAAATGGCTTGTAAACACTTCAGCAATCTGTTCACGGGAGAACATATCAATACCAGAGAATGGTTCATCCATCAATAAGTAATCCACATCCAGTGCTAAACCTAATAGCATATTGACTTTTGCTGTATTTCCCTTTGATAAATTGGCAATCCGTTCAGTTGGGTTTAGCTTAAAAAATTGTAACAGCTCCTCTGCCCTTTGCGGGTTCCAACTTTTATAAAAATCCGCCATGAACGTAAAAGCCTCACCAATTTTCATTTGTGGTAACATCGTGATCGAATCGGGAATAAAAGTAATTTTTTCAAAGCTATCCTTCCGAATTTTTTCCCCATCTATTAAAATTTCACCACTATTAATCGGCGTGAGTGCCATAATAGCTTTCATGATTGTCGTCTTTCCTACACCGTTTATACCAATTAAGCAAGTAATTTCACCCTTTTTAGCAGTAAAGGAAAGATCCTTTAAAACCTGTTTTCTGCCGTATTTTTTATTGATATTTTTCACTTCGATCATTTCGATTCCTCCGTTTCCCCACTTTCAGCCTCATACTTATCCTCAACTAGTTTCAACACTTCAGATAACGGTACATTAATGGATTTTATAGAACCTAAAAATAAATCAACTGCCTCGATAATTAATTCTTCACGGACACTTTTAAGGACCGCTTCATCTCTCGTAATACAGCTTGGCATATTTCCCTCAGTAAAAATCAATCCTTGTTCCTCCATTTCCTTATAAGCTCGTTGTGCGGTATTGGGATTAATTTTCAGCTGATTGGCCAGTTCCCTTCTTGAAGGAACTTCCTGACCAGGCTCAAAGAATCCCTTGGCAATTTGCTCTTTAAAATGCCGGATAACCTGTACATAAACCGGATCTCGATTATTAAACTTTACAGTCAATTAACTCAACTCCCTGCAAATTATACTTTTCGTATTAACCACTTAATACACATTATGCATAATGGTAGGTTATGCATTTTTCATAGAAAACTATGCACTAAATTCTTAACTATAGCTCCTAATAACGCACCACCTGTATTAAACACTTAATACACTATCACTAAAAAAATGTATTAAGCTGTTAATACACTTTTGAATGTATTATAGGCTTAATACACAAATTATGTCAACCAAATTTATGGGAATAATTAAATAGATAATCAATCGTATCGTTACAAAAACTTACAATATCGTGCTTTATAGGGAAACTAGATAATTGAAAAGCAAACATAAATATCACCCAAACTTCTTCAAAATAACCAACTTTTTAGTGAAAAATCCTTTTGGGTCTGTCCTGTGATTCTAAGTAATAATTCGTACTGATCATCTTTTAATTAAAACAATCCTTTCCATTTTGACTAATATAGTTGTCAAAAAGAAAATGATACATTACAATGAATTTGAGGTGGTTGAGATGAAAAGTAGATTGAAAGAGCTTCGTGCCAGAGATGGATTGAATCAGTCTGAACTAGCAAAACGAGCAAAGATATCAAGACAAACAGTTAGTTTAATTGAACGTGAAGAGTATATGCCATCCCTTTTAATAGCTGTAAGAATAGCAAAAGTTTTTCAAGAGTCGATTGAAAATATCTTTATTTTTGAGGAGGAGGAGTTTTAATGAAGAAGATTAGAGTACCGCTAACGACCCATTTTTCTTCCACATCATCATTTCTGTGGACGATTGCGATAAGTTTACCTATAAATTCATCTATTGGGCCCTTTATAGTATTTGAAAGGATATAGACATCCTGTTCCTCCCCGTCGCCACCAATTATTCCAGGTATATAACCATAATTTAATGGATAGATATTATCGAAATCATCCTTATAGCCAATTGGCCGATCTACTCTTACTTTCAATTTTTGAAAATTCATCAAACAATATATATCCTTTCTATACATGATGCTTAAGAATTTGCCTTAATTGCTGAACCTTAACCTATACAAAACCAGAGTAACCTATTGGGAATGAAAGCGTCTAATTTGAAAATAGGAGGGGTTGCTTTGAGGAAAATAATATTAGCATGTATGGTAATCCTTATTTTAGCTAGTTGCGGTACAGCTACAAATGACAAAAAAAACAAACTAAACTCTGCAACTATTGAAGGATATGTAACAGCAGTAGAAGATGGTAGATACTTAGTTGTTAGTAATGAACCGGTCTATTTACATAAATTTAATCCCCAATTTGTAAATGCATTATGGGTTTCCACCACTAAAAAATTAACAATAGGTGACTATGTGAAAGTATGGGCTGAGGCAATTAATGAATCTTATCCAGGTCAAACAGGGACAGATAAAATTGAAATTGTACCACTCAACTTAAATAGTACACTTTCTACAAATGAGGTCCTCGCTAAAGTAGCAGAGAGCCTTGAGTACAACCCAATTATCACCAATATAAAGTTTGATGCTAAAAAGAGCATATGGACCCTGCATTATAAAATAGATATTGCTGCTAATGATACTCTTGTCGGTATGGTTATTCAGGATCAAAAGCCGATCTCACTTGGACAGCCCATTTATGAGCAACCACCTCATCTAGCATTTGCTATAAACGAAGAAGAACAGCTCTCCTTATACCTCCAACAATATAGTTGGACATACACCGACATTAAAACAGGAGAGAAAAAGCAAACAGAACAAGAAACACCGCTGTCGCATATACAAGCATCCTTTAATGAAGCTATTACCCTTCAAAGACCAGAAAAGGTCAAACTTATTGCTAATGGCTCTGATATACTTCACAGTGAAATTGTGTTTTTGGATGAGCAAATGAATGAGGTTGAAAGGATAATAAATGAAGATGGCACATATCCAAAAGGCACGTATTATATGCAGGTAAAAGTCCAGTTCAAACAAGGGGCAGCGACTTATGTAGATACAATTCAATTTAAGTAATCCTCATTTAATCTACATATCCTAGGATTATACAAATTTTTAAAGGGAGACATATTTGCCTCCCTTTTCGATTCAAAATATTTCATCATGTATCAAGACTTCTGCCTCCGTCATTTTCCCAACGATCAATATCATCCCAACCTTCAGATGTACCTCCATCCCTAGAAAGGGAGCCATTTTGTGCTTTGGAAATCCTCGCTGACATGTTAAGCATCATCCTTTTATAGCATTTTATTTATACTATGTTTTGTACGATGTTTTCGTTCATATTCAAAAGGATCTTGCTACTATGCCGGCACAGGGTGGGTATGCTTTAGTCAGAAATTATAATAACATTCTCTGCCACATACTTCTGATCACCTGTCATGGATGTTTCAATTAAATCAAAGGTGACTTTTTGCTTCTGACAAAGGAATCTAAAATTATCCGGAAATCGATCTTTATCTAAAAAAATAGAGCTTAAATGAACGAAAACATGTGTTTTCTCATCGCTTTCAAGTAGGATACGTCCATAACCCTCTTCTTCTTTATACCATTCGACAATTCCTTCTCGTTTCAAATCACCACACTTCCTTCCTTTTTATCTAAATAATAGCTCATATCATTTATATAATTTTCGCCGTTTTCACATATCGTGGAATAAATCAGTGGACATGTATAATCTTCAAACCCCATATATAGCTGGTTTATATCTTCCATCTACCCATAATAATAGTATGGTAGTATTTGCCATCAGAAAGGCGTTTATCATTTTTTAAAATGTCCTCTACAGTAAAGCCAAGTTTTTCATAGAGTCTACTTGCTTTGTCATTTGTCTCTAAAACCTGTAAGGCTATTTTTTTAATTTCATTGGCATCTGCCCAATCTATCGATACTTGTAAGAGGTTTTTACCGATGCCATAGCCCCAAAATCCCTTAATGACACCTACACCAAATTCCACTTTATGCGCCAATCGTTTTAATGTTGATCCCTCGCATCTTGAAAATCCGATAATCCGGTTATCGACGACAGCTACTAAACATATATTGCTTGAGCTTTCTGTATCTATACGGATAATCTGTTCAAATCCGGCTGTATCGATAAAGGCTTCTCCCTGCTCGCGATCAAAATTTTCCGTTTCTCCATCTAGTTGTAGCCTTAGGTTTGATAATGCTTGGGCATCTTGAATAGTAGCTGATCTAATTGTATAACGAAGATCATTTATATAAAATTCCTGTTGTTCAATAAGCATCATCATTGAATCCTCTCTTTTATCAATTGTTAAAGAAGGTAATTGGTTGGATAGTGACAAACCGTTGATGCCAAATTGATTCGTGATGCTTGATAATTTGTTCAGCATTGAATACCCGACTATCTAAAGTACTATGTGCATCCTCTACTAAAATATTATTATGGTATCCATGGCTATAGGCACTACGCATAGTTGTATCAAGACAGTATTCAGTTTGTGCACCAGCAAAAATAAGCTGTTCAATTTTTTGTTCCTGTAAATATTGCGCTAATTCTGTTCGATAAAATGCATCCCATGATGTTTTTTGAATTACCTTATCCTTTGATTGTCGAAGAAGCCCTCGATATAGCTCCCAACCTGGCTTGCCAAACGCAAAATCATCCTCTTCATTTGAATCGGTATGCTGGATAAAAATAACTTTTACTTGGTTGGAACGAGCCCATGTTATTAAAGCATTTATATTTTCTAGCACTTTTTCTGACTCAAATAAGTAGTTTTGGCTATCTAAAAAGAATGCCTCCTGCATATCTACAATGACTAGTGCCTGCTTCATTCCATTCTCCTTTTTAAGCTTCTGACTTTAACGTTCTAATTGTACAGAAATCCATCGCTTATTAAAAGAAAATTATGAAAAACGAAAGCAACTTAACATTAACACAATGTTAGGTTGCTTTCGTGCTAAGTATGTATAAACCATCTAATATACCTTCCTTATTAGATGGTGTAATGATTCATTTAATATAATCTAACGTACGATAGACAGCGTGAACAGAATTGCTGAATGCTTGATGTTCCTCTTCGTTCAAGTGTAATTCAATAACACTTTCTATTCCATTCCCACCAAGAACAACTGGTACACCAATACAAGCATTGGTCACATGATATTCACCCTGTAAATAAGCAATCACGGGCATTACTTTTCGTTTATCTTTGATGATGGCTTCTATCATTTGGACAATTGATGCTGCTGGCGCATAATAAGCACTACCATTGCCAAGAAGTTCTACAATTTCGCCTCCACCCTTACGTGTCCGCTGCACTAATTGTTGGATTTGTACTTTGGGTAACATTTTTTCAAGCGGGATTCCACCGACATACGTATAGCGCACAAGCGGGACCATCTCATCTCCATGACCTCCCAAAACAAAGCTCGACACATCCTCTACTGCTAGTTGAAGAGCCTCTGCAATAAATGTATTAAAGCGAGCTGTATCTAAAATGCCTGACTGCCCCATAACACGATTTTTTGAAAAGCCAGTTGTTTCTAGACAAACAAAGGTCATGGCATCGACAGGATTACTCAACACAATAACGTAGCTGTTTGGGGCATAGCGCTTCACATTTTCACTAACAGAACGAATAATTGAGGCATTTGTTGTAATCAGATCCTCACGAGTCATTCCTGGTTTTCTAGCAATCCCTGCTGTAATTACAACAATATCTGCCTGGGCAATTTCCTCATATCGCGCTGTACCTGCAATATGCACATTAAACTTCTCAATTGGACCAGTCTGTAAAATATCTAGTGCCTTCCCCATAGCTGGTTTTTCTAAATCTGGAATATCGACTAAAACGATATCACCGATTTCTTTTTGAGCGACCATTAAAGCTACAGTGGCACCTGTATGACCAGCACCAATAATGGCGATCTTTGGTCGTTTAAATCCCATCCTCATCACTCCTTTACAGTGATGCATTATTTTATAGATACAGAGAGCATTCGTTTATTCACTTTGAACATCTGTAGAAGAATTTTGGGTAGTTTCTTTTACTTGAGCTTTGCTACGGGAGGATGTTTTAGGTACTCCTCTTTCCACCGTTTTTTCTATTTTTGGTTTTGCTTGGGGATGATCAATGATTGTTGTAAAAACATCGTCTGCTGCCCTCGGGATTACATGTGCACTTAATAATTTGCCAACGCGTGCAACTGCTGCTTTTCCTGCCTCTACTGCTGCCTGAACAGCCCCAACGTCTCCCTCGACAATAACAGTCACAATACCACCATCTATTAATTCATGCTTGACTAATTGAACATTCGAGGCCTTTAGCATAGCGTCTGCTGCCTCAATAGAGCCGACCATACCATATGTTTCAATCATACCAATCGCTTCTTTCATTGCTCTCACCTCACGATCCCTCTGTTGCATCAATTATGCCTACAATGATGGCATCAATTGGACAAATTGTTTCCTTTGAAAAGCTTCGAACAGCAGCACTGCCCATCGTTAAAATCACATCATCTCCAACACCCGCACCAAGTCGATCTGCCGCAACGATTTGCTCATCTCCAAGCTGTCCATCTGTTTTTTTAGGTTGTATAATGAGTAATTTCAATCCCTGAAGCCCTTCTTCTTTACGTGTTGCCCAAATATTCCCTACGACTGTACCTATACGCATGCATCATCATCCTTCATCTTTATACTGTATAGAAATCCCTAAAGTTACCACCGCATCCATTGCGAGTGCAGTAAATCTGGTGAATTGAGGAACAATAATTGTTTGTCCCTGATACGCTAATAAATCCTTTTCAGTAATTATTCTTTCATTAATTTCATTCGTCTGAACGGCAGTTGCTTTTTGAGAGGAATTATACGTAAGCTCTTCCGCATTATCTTTTAGTAAAGTACCTGTTGCACCAGATTTTAGGAAGCCAGCATTTGCTTCATCCGTATCAATATGCATCTCTAAACGATAGCGCTCTGAAACTCGTACTTTCACATGATGAAAAGTCACGGGTCGGATCCCTTGAGTTTTTATTGAAACATACTCTCCATCAAAAACGTTCAACCCGTCTGCTTCTCCTGGTGACATATGGATGTGCGCCTGGGCAATAATGACACCCTCATGCAAATATAAACTGCCTTTTGGGCCAACTAACGTACAGCTCGCTGATCCTTCAATATTGCCTGATTCTCTTATTGGCGGCTGAATGCCTAATGCAATAGCATCTGTATGGCTAACTTCAACCTGTGTTAAGGAACGAGCAGGACCTAAAACACGGACATTTGAAATACTGCCCTTTGGTCCAACAATTATTAATGTTTCATTAGCTGCGAACTGCCCTGGTTGTGACAGCATCTTTTTTGCTGTTAATTGTTCTCCCTTGCCAAAGAGATGCTCCACATGCTCTTGTTTCAAATGGATATGCCTTGCTGAAATACCGATGGGAATGTCGTATTGTGTAATAGGTGCTTCTTGCTTTGTTTGTAGTAATTCGGCAATGACCTCATTGACAATTTGCTCTACTGCTTGTTGATTCATCATTCCACCTCACTTCTAAGCCAACGGTAAAATCGCTTCTAACTCTGCATGTGGGCGTGGAATCACATGAACAGACAACAGTTCTCCTACACGCTGTGCAGCTGCCGCTCCTGCATCAGTTGCTGCTTTCACAGCACCTACATCACCACGTACAAGGACTGTAACAATCCCTCCACCCACATGTACCTTACCAATGATATTGACATTGGCAGCCTTTACCATTGCGTCTGCTGCCTCAATGGAGCCAACTAGCCCCTTTGTTTCAATCATTCCTAATGCTCCAAAATTATTCATACTTCAATTCCCCCTACGTTATCAAAATGCTTCAGCATCTTCTGGTAATGTTTGTCCACCATCAATAATAATGGATTGTCCTGTAATAAAACCTGCCTCCTTGCTGCTGAGGAATAGTGCTGCATAGGCAATATCCTCAACACTGCCCAATCCACCGAATGGAATAGCCTTTGCCATCTTCTGCAAATATTCCTCTCCAAGACCATCTAATCCTTCTGTTGCAATATTGCCTGGAAGAACTGCATTAACGGTAATATTATAGTGTGCTAATTCAAGTGCTGCAGTTCGCATAAAACCAAGCTGTGCCGCTTTACTTGCTGCATAATGTGTCCACCCTGCATATCCTGTCACTGGACCTGTAATGGAGGAGGTAATAATGACTCTTCCATAATCCGCTTTCTTTAAATAAGGAGCACATGCTTTCACAGCGAACATCGTTCCTCTTGCATTAACATTTAATACATGATCCCATTGGTCTGTGCTCATATCCTCTAGCTTGACAGATGGAAAAATGCCCGCATTTGAGCATAAAATATCGATGGCACCATATTTACTAGCAACCTCTTGTGCCATATTTTCCACAGATTCATAGCTTTCTACATCGACAGCCGCCCCTGAAGCAGAGTAGCCTTGCATCTGTAGTTCAGATGCTAATTTTGTCGCATGCTCTAAGCCTCTTGCAGCAATAACAACATGAGCACCTTGCTTTGCAAACACTGTCGCAATGCCTTTACCAATTCCTTTACTTCCACCAGTAACAATAACAACCTTCCCAGATAAATCTACTTTCAAATCCATCTCCCACCTTTTCAAATGATTGTGTGATTAAGTCGGTTTTTTAGCAATTTCCATCACTAAACCATTAACAGCATCTTCTGGGCGTAAAATAGTAGTAGAGGCAATCCATTGGTTAGCAGCTTTGGCCATTTTTGTACCAATTTCAATTGCTTCCCGAATTGCCTCCGTATCACCTTCAATAGCAATTGTTACAAGTGCTAAATCAATTGTTTCTTGTCGAAGCAATCTAATATTTGCTCCTTTTAACATGGCGTCTGCTATTTGAATAGAAATGGCAAGACCTCTCGTTTCCACAATACCAATCGATTTTGTCATGTAACAACACTCCTGCTAGTTTCTTAGAATACGAATGCCTTTCTCATGAATCAGATCAAGGGCAAGTGGTGTAATCTTTGTATGCAATGGAATTTTTAGCTGCTGCCCTTTGTATGATCTAATCATTTCCTCTGTAATAAAATCGGCTTGAATATCATAATGAATGAGATTTTCCTTATCCTTGATATAAGGTATAAGCTGTGAGAATAACTGAAACTCACAGCCAAATACCTGTAAATTTTTTATGTGCTGCAGAAGCATTTTCATGTAAGCATTTGGTTCCTTCGTTGTAAATACGACAGACATTTTATCATCAGGAACTAAAATAGCTGGCTCATCTTTCAGTAATAATTCAGTCAGGAACAAGGATGCCGGGGAATGGGGCAATCCTTGTGCACTGCTGACAATGAAAGACTGATCAACTTCAAGAAATACTATTGCATCATGAAACATTTGGGATGGGGTATCCGCATGCCACTCCTCCACTTGGAAATAGCTTTTTAATGTTTCAACCTGCCTATTTGAGATTGTTGTTTGGGGATGAACAATCAATACTCTTTTATTCGTGCTCACAATGGTAGTTACCACTTCTTGAATAAGGCGTTGTAATGCTTGCATATCCATTTATGTCACCCCATTTTCATGAGCTTTCCAGTTTGATCAGCAATGATAGATGCTGCATTGGCCTCATCTGTATCAATATGCATCTCTAGTCTGAAATTTGGTGACACACGAACAACTACGTTCATAATTTGAATTTGGCGAACCTCATTCGTAATTTCTACCTTCACAATTTCTTGATCCGTTACATTGAATGAAGCTGCCTCTGTTTCGGACATATGAATATGAGCCTGTGCAATAATAAGCCCGTTTTCTTTATGCAATATTCCATGTGTTCCTATTAAAGTAATCGGAGAAGATTTTTCTAAATCACCTGACATACGAATAGGTGGGGAAACACCTAGCTTTATTGCATCCGTTTGGCTTATTTCAATTTGTGTATCCTGACGGAATGGTCCTAATACCCGAACCTTATCAATTTGACCTCTAAGACCTTTTATAGTAATAACTTGCTCTGCAGCGAATTGGCCCGGTTGGGAAAGATCCTTCCACTTTTCTAGTTGTGCATTTGCGCCAAATAAATGAAAGAAATCCTCTTCACTGACATGACAATGGCGAGCTGATACAGCAATGGGGATCGCACCAGCTGCAGAATTAGACACAAGCGTTTGATGGTTTGTCATCTAAACACCTCCAATTCTTATTTCGGTAAAATGGCTAATAGTTCTGAATGCGGACGTGGAATCACATGCACTGATAATAACTCGCCAACGCGACGTGCTGCCTCAGAGCCTGCATCTGTTGCGGCCTTAACTGCTCCCACATCTCCCGTTACTAAAACTGTGACAATTCCTCCACCAACATGCACTTTACCTACAATATTAACGTTTGCAGCTTTCACCATAGCATCTGCTGCTTCAATAGATCCAATTAACCCTCTAGTTTCAATCATTCCTAATGCTCCATTAATTTCCACGCTCATTTAAAATTCCTCCTCTAGACACTTAATTTTGTAACGATTTCTTCTACTATTTTTTGAATCATAGTTGCATTCAATTGTGTTTCTTCTTTAACTTGAAATGAAGGGGATATTTCTTGTATATTTTTGGGATGTTGTGGCTTCGGTATCGAGAGTTCCTTGATGCCATAAGCAACTCGTTTTTTATTGATTAAATGACGAGCTGAAATATTATCACTTGTAATATTTCCACCATATGCCCCACAGCCTAATGTAAAGGAAGGCATTAAGCTTGTAGTACCGCCAGCAGCACCCACTGATGCCAATGTATTGACTAAAATTCTAGACACTGGCATTTGTGCAGCAAACTCTTTGACAAAGCGCTCATCTTGAGCATGAATTGCTAAACTATGCCCCCTACCGCCAACATCTAATAATTGTTGGCATATTGTTACCGCATCCTCATGAGATTTGGCGGTATACAGTCCTAAAATCGGCGATAGCTTTTCCATGGAAAATGGATATTCTTTTCCTATTAGATGCTCCTCAGCCACTAATACTCTTGTAGATGAAGGAACATCAATATTCGCCATTTTGGCGATAACTGTAGCTGGTTTGCCCACAATTTTGCTATTGAGTGTACGTGGGACAGGAGAAATAACTTTTGCTAATTTTTCCTTGTCTTCTCCTTTTAGAAGCACAGCTCCATTGTTAGCTAAAGCTGTCATTACTTGATCCTTTACATCTTGATGGACTACAATCGCCTGCTCCGTTGCACAGATAGTAGAATTATCAAACGACTTACTATCCATAATTTGCTGAACAGCGCGAGCTATATTTGCCGTGCGATCAATGTACGCAGGGACATTTCCTGGTCCAACACCATATGCAGGTTTACCTGAGCTATAGGCAGCCTTCACCAGTCCTGATCCTCCAGTCGCTAAAATTAACTGTACGTCTTTATGTTGCATTAATGCCTCTGTTCCTTTTAATGTTGGATGGGTAATCCATTGAATCAATCCCTCCGGAGCACCTGCACGAATAGCTGCCTGATGACATATTTTTAATGCCTCAATCGTACAGTTGACAGCTGTTGGATGGGGACTGAAGACAATTGCATTTTGAGCTTTCAGGGCAATTAGTGTTTTATAAATCGCGGTAGCAGTTGGATTTGTAACAGGTGATACTGCTGCAATAACCCCATATGGATAAGCAATTTCTATCTGCTGTGCCACATAATCCTCCTGTACAATACCGATTGTTTTTTCATCACGTATTGATTCATAGACACCTTTTGAAGCGAGCTCATTTTTTATTCTCTTATGCTCAATGACACCCATCTGCGTTTCTGTTACAGCTAGTATTGCCAGATGCTCTGCTTGCTCAAAGGCTTCTTGAGCGATTGCTTCGATAATTCGATCCACCTGTTCTTGCGAAAAGCTAGAAAACTTTTTTTGGGCACTAGATGCTGCTATAACAGCATCCCTTGCCTCTTGAATAGATAGTAAATCTTGATCCTTAATCATTCGACCACCCTCCCATCATGAAAACTTTTTAATGGCGATTAAGTCGTTTGTTGGAGACGGTGCTGATTTAGAGACAACGAATGCTTGCTGTTGATGTAAGCTATCCCAATTTTGCAGCTCCTGTGCAGATAAAGCCTCATATACACTAGTAGCAACGACAGGCTGTTGAGACGTATTCACGTTTGAATTCATCAGGTGAAATGACTGCCATTCTTGCAGCTCGCCTTGTGTTAGGCCTTGATAGCTACCATCCGATTGAGAAGTTTGTGAAATTTTCTCCATTACTAACTCAGTAATTTTTGCAATCAATTGATGGTCCATATAATCACTCCTTTTTTACAAACATAGCTACTAATGATTCATCATAGGATTCAATGATTTTCGTAGCATCTGGTAGATAATCTTTCGGATAAACTTCTTTTGGGATAATGCCGACGGAAAATAGCATGCCTGCGTTTTTTGCAAAAAGCATATCAGCATTGGAATCACCAATCATCACTGTCCGTTCAAGTGGCACATGATAGCGTTCCCTTGCCACATAAGCCAAGTCTGGAAATGGCTTGCTATAAACTGCTTGATCACTTCCTAAAACAAATTCAAATTGCTCTAGAATATCTAGCCGTTTAAGATGAATCTCCGCTCGATCAGTTAAATCGGCTGTGATAACGCCTAATTTTATCCCACTATTTTTTAAAGCCATTAATAGCTGTCGAATACCTGGTAGTTCTTTTACAGTTACATCCTCTTGCTGAGCAGTAGCTAAACTTGCTGCAGCTCTCGCTAATGTCACACCCTTACTCCACGCTATTCCTTCTTGGTAAAGTAAATAGGCGACAATCGTTTCTGCTTCTTGTATACTTCCAATGGCTAATGGACTTGTTGGATCGATGGAGCGACCATTGTCTTTTACACCTATATTTTTTAAAAACTCCTGCAATGTAAACCTAACTTTAAAATCCGAATTTTCAGTTAAATGAAGGTAAAAATTTGTGGCCCATGATATCCATAAAGAATCCATTTCAATAATGGTTCCATCCTTATCAAAAATAATCCACTCTACTTGATTCATTGGAGGACACATCCTTTTACTCTATTCTCTAATCGCTTCAATGGGTGCTCCAGTAACCTGACTTTCATGTGAAGTAGTCGCTTCTTTGGCAAAGCGTTCTTCTGGAGCATCTTCGTTAATTTGATGACGAGCCCAAATCCAATAGTAGATACTTGCAGCAGCAAAAACTGCTAACGACACGATGAAAAATGTAAAGTTGGCAAAGAAACTTGCAAAGATAGCAATAACTGCTAGCACTAAGGAAACAATTGGTGTAAATGGATATAATGGTGTTTTAAATGTTCTTACAAGATTTGGCTCTTTTTTACGTAAAATCAACACTGATAAATTCATCGTAATATAAGACACTAATGCCCCGAATGTAGAAATTAAAATGAGATCATCAGGATTGAATAAGATAACAAGTGCTAGACCAATAAAGCCTGGTAAAATAATTGCCATATAAGGCGTCTGACGCTTTTTATGCATCTTTGCTAAAATGCTTGGTAAATAACCTGCTCGAGATAAGGCATAAACTTGACGTGAGTAAGCTAAAATAACACCTGAGAAACTAGCAATTAATCCAACTAATCCTACAGAAGCTAAGATTTGAGCCAGCCAGTACGTATTACCAAACGCTGCTGCAATTGCTGCTGGAAGTGGATCTTCCGCTACAGTCATAACATCAATACCAGCAAGACCTATTGCCACAGTTGTCGTTAGAACGGACAATACTAATAATGTGATCATTCCAGAGATTAAGCCCTTTGGCATGTCCTTTTGTACATCTCTCGTCTCCTCAGATAGCATTGGCAGCATTTCAATGGCTAAAAATAACCACATAGCGTATGGTAAGGCAGACCAAACCCCTTTAAATCCACCAGGTATTAAATCACCATTTTCAGGGAATAAATGAGCCACATTAATTTGTGGTAATCCAACGAAATACATTAATACTAATAGTCCAAGCGCTATAAAGACAAGCACCATTTCAATTGTTGCATATTCTTTAATACCCATAATATGGACACCCATGAAGAGAGCATACATGAAAGCTGCTGCTACTACTGTCGGAACAGATGGGAATAAAAAGCTTATATAGCCGCCGATACCTATGGCAATAATCGGTGCTGCAATCACATACTGAAGCACAACTCCAATTCCTGTAATAAAACCAATATATCTTCCCATTGCACGTCTAGCAAAAGAGTATGGTCCACCTGCATACGGTAACATCGTCGATAATTCTGAGATTCCTAAGGTCATTGTTAAATACATAATAGCCATAAATATTGTAGCGATTAGCATCCCTAAGTAGCCAGATTGACTTAATCCAAAATTCCATCCAAAATAATTTCCAGAAATAACAATCCCAACACCAATTGTCCATAAGTGAATCGGTGTAAGGGCTTTCTTTAATACAATTATTTCACCCTTTTTAGAAGACATAGCATTCGCCACCTTTTCTCATTATTTAGATGTTACCGTACTCTACTTTTCTCCAAATATGCATTCACTAAAGCATCACTCTGTACTGTATAGTTTTCACCTAGTAATCTTGTTGTTTCATTATCGCGGCTACCTATCCAAGAAATAAGTTGTAGTCTTCTCATTAAAATAAATGTTGGAATCATTTCAATTTCGTCATCCGTTAAAATTCTGATTTTGCTATAGCCTTTTAACCAAGAAGCAATTAAATCATCCAGGTAAGGCATATGCTCTATAAAGCTTACTGACGTGGCTAAATCATATAAAAACCAACCAAATCCACAATCGTCAAAATCAATAACTTTTATTTCATCTCCACAAATTAATAAATTGGCTAGGCGTAGATCTGAGTGTATAAGCCCAAACCTTGTCTTGCTTTTACCGAATACTTCTAACTTCTTATTAATAATGAGAGATGCTTCTTCATATAAAGCTAGACGTGAAGGTGTTATACCAAGTCCATCCTGCCATCTAGCCCATTTCGGTGAGTCTCCTAAAATCGTGTCATAATCCCACGTCATGCGTTTAAAATCTTTATAATACCCATGCTGCTCAATTGTATGCTTATGGAACATCGCTGTTATCGTTCCTAATGTTTCAAATTGTTGAATTAAATCTTCTTCATTATTTTCATCGGGCGCATTTCCCTCCAAAAATGTAAATAATGTGCTATAATAGATTGTGTCATTTAATTCATGAGCATGTACGTAGTCACCGTCATCTGCTCGAATTGGTAATGATACATCGATGGGAGATTGCTCATGTAATGAGTTTAGCCAAGCAATCTCCGCTTCTATCTCTTCTTTCTTATGATAATTCGGTCGACTAATTCTCAAAATATACTTTTCACCTTGTCCATCCTCTACTAAATACGTAGAATTTTCGGAATAGTCTATCATTTTGCGGGATGCGCCTGCTAAACAGCCGAATTCCTTCAAGGCATTATGCGCTGCTTGATGAAAATTAGATAGTACAACCTCTAAGTCTAAGAAATCCATTTGTCCCATTTGAAAACCCCCTTGTTTACAAATCGCCAATCTTTCTACATTCAATAACGAGCAAACTTTACAAGCTGTGCAGCCTCTTTAATACCCGCTTCACATTTTTCAAGTAACTCATCACAATATGCTTTATCGCATAATAAGCCTGGTTTAAACTGAAGAACTCGTGTATCGAGCATTGAATAAATTGCCCATACCCCATGCTTGTACAAGGAGCTCATTACATGCTTTGCACCCTCAGGATGATTAAACTCTAACCCCATGACAACCCCTAATTGACGTATGCCAACAAAGAAATCTGGGTATTGCTGTTGGATACGCTCTAATCCTGAACGTAAATAACGTGCGACATATTCCACATTTTTGACCACTTCTGGTCGTTGAGAAATTTCTAATACCTTCATGGCAACAACACATCCAAGCTCAGCACCACCGAAAGTAGAAATATGAGCTAGTCCATCTTCTACCATCCAACCGCCAGCTCGCTCATTCACAACAGTAGCAGCAATTGGATAGATACCTCCACTTAAACCTTTAGCTGTCACGAGAATATCCGGTTTCACACCATAATGTTCAATACCCCAGAGCTTTCCAGTTCTCATTAACCCTGTTTGTACTTCGTCTGCAATATATAGTGCACCGTAGCGTTCACATAATGCCTTCACACCTGATAAATAATCAGCATTTGGCAATGGGAAACCATATGTCGCCGGAATTGTTTCGATAATAACGCTCGCTACATCTCCTTTGGAAAGCTCTCGCTCCATCGCCGCTAAATCATTAAACGGAACATGTGCAAATTCACTTGGATCACCTTCACTTAAAAAAGGCTTAGAATAGCGTTCATTCCCTAATGACACGGCTAAACCGCTATGTCCATGGTAGCCATTTTTAATCGAAATGGTTTTTTTACGTTTTGTAGCATAGCGAGCACATTTTAAGGCAACATCAATCGCTTCACTACCACCACTTGAGAAAATCGTATATTTTAAACCATCTGGCGTGCAGGCAGCTAATTTTTCAGCTAATTGTGCACGAGCTGTTGAAGGAAAATGATGATTACCAATATCGAAGTAATTTGTCCCTTCAATTAATGCGGCGATAACTTCTGGATTACGATGACCTAAATTATAAGTTCCGCCATTTAAATGGGCATTCATTAGTTTTTTGCCATCTACATCATAAAAGTAATAGCCTTCTCTTTTTCCGATGACGAGATCAACGCCATCTACTTGCCATTGCTTTGTTTTCCCTGGATTCCACCAGTCAATTGATTTCTGTAAGGTTGCTTGTTTATTCGCAAAATAATCCATGTTTTCCACCTTCCTATACGTTGACATCCTCCAAAATTTCACCTGCTATTAATAGTTCAACCTTTTTCTGGGCCAAGCGTTCTTGCCATTGTGTAGAACTTTTTTGATCTGTAATCACCATGGCAATATCTTCCAAATGACAAATGTGCGCAAATGTGGAGACTCCAAATTTCGTGTGATCCGCTAAAATAATCGTATTTTCAGCTCGCTCTATTAATTTCTTTGAAATCGCGGCACCAGTAATATCATAGTCTGTAATGCCATCATTTAAAGAAATTCCACCAGCAGCTACAAAGGCTTTATTTGCCTTTAATTGATTAAAAAATATATCAGCTAATGGACCACCCATAAATTTTTGTCGATGCTCATATTCACCTCCTGCAAAAAGCACCTTGCCCTGGAAGCATTCTGCGGCTAATGATAGAACCGGGAGAGAGTTTGTTACCACTATTACATTTGGTTTATCACTTAAATAACGAACGATTTCATAGGCTGTTGTACCATGACCAATAAAAATAATTTCTCCATCCTCCACAATACTCGCTGCAGCCTTGCATATCATTCTTTTCTCTAAGTTGTTGAGTGAAGTTTTCTGTTCAAATGTCCGTTCATACTTTTCTTTAGCTTTCACGGCACCTCCATAAACTTTGTGTAGGAGCCCTTCCTTCTCCAATCGGTCCATATCTCTACGTATAGTCTCACCTGATACGTTTAATAGTTGTTCGGCATCACTTACCTTCACTTTGCCTTCTAAATCTAAAATATCTAAAATTACTTTTTTGCGTTCCTCAAACGAAAGGGACATACACAATCACTCCAAACACATAGTAAAATCCAACAAAATCCACAAATTCAACATTCAAATTCTGTATTTATGTGGATTTGTTTTGAATTTTATAGAATAGTTAGACAATTGTCAATACTATAAATATTAAATTTATCTAAATTACGGTTATTTTTTCTCCTTAAAACTATATTTTTCTACAAAAATATAGTTCCCTAGTTGTTTTATGATAACTAGGGAACTTGTTTAGTTTCATTAAAATACAACATCAATCCAAATTAATCCAAACACTCTTCACTTCAGTATAATTTTGTAGAGCATACACGCCCATTTCCCTACCAATGCCCGATTGTTTATACCCTCCAAAAGGAGAAGCAGGGTCTGTCATATTATAGCAATTCACCCATACTGAACCTGCCTTTAATTTTGCGGCTAATGAATGCGCATGCTTTAAATTCTGTGTCCAAATGCCTGCTGCCAGCCCAAAATTCGACCTATTTGCTCTTTCTACTAATTCATCCAAACTATCATACTCCAGCACAACAACAACTGGTCCAAAGATTTCTTCTTGTGCAATTGTCATCGTATCAGAAACATTTGTAAAAATAGTAGGCTCCATATAATAGCCATTGTCAGCCGATTTACCACCACATGCTAATGTTGCTCCCTCCTCGACACCTATTTCAATATAGTTTTTAACACGATTTAGCTGTTTTTCTGAAACGAGTGCTCCCATTTGTGTTGCAAAATTTAAAGCATGACCCTGTTGAATTTTTGTAGCATAACTCACCATTTGTTTAATAATCTCCTCAGACTGGCTACGATGAACAAATACTCTTGAACCTGCACTACAAACTTCACCTTGATTGGCCATTATACCTGAAAGAACACCTGGAATTGCAGTACTTAAATCAGCATCCTGCAAAATAATATTAGGAGACTTTCCTCCAAGCTCTAATGTCACTCGTTTCATTGTGTCAGCTGCTTTTTTCATAATACCTTTTCCTACATCTGTAGAGCCGGTAAAGGCAATTTTATCGATTTTCTCATTTATCACTAATGCCTCTCCTGCAATTGGACCAAAGCCAGGCACAATATTAATAACACCTGGAGGAAAGCCTGCCTCTGTCACCAACTGGGCAAAATAAAGAGCAGACAACGGTGTTTGTTCTGCTGGCTTAAGGACAACAGTACACCCGGTTGCTAATGCAGGTGCAACTTTCCAGGAAACCATCATAAACGGAAAATTCCATGGAATGATCTGCCCCACTACACCTACTGGCTCATGTCTTGTATAATTTAGAAAATTCCCCGCTACAGGCAGGACTTGTCCCATATTCTTCGTTGCCCAGCCAGCAAAATATCTAAATTGCTCAACAGCATTTGGAATATCATTTCCCAACACCTCATTAATCGGCTTACCATTATCCATGGCATCAATCTGAGCGATTTCCATTTTATGCTCTTCCATTAAATCCGCTAGTTTTAGCATCATTAATGCTCTTTGAGCAGCATCCATTTTTGACCATGGTCCATGATCAAAAGCATCTCTTGCTGCTTCCACTGCTGCATCTATATCCTCCGCTTGGGCTTCATATACATCCGTTATTTTTTCTCCAGTGGAAGGATTTATGGTTTCGAAGGTTTTACCAGCTTTTGATTGAGTAAATTCTCCGTTAATATATAACCCCTTTGTTTCCTCTAAAAAAGCTTGCACTTTAGGTAATAATTCAATTGCCTGTGGTAATTTCATCTCTAGCATAGATAGACCTCCTTGTTAGATTGATTGATCTAAAATATTATAGATGTCCTGTCTAGACATTTTACGTGGATTCGGCACCATGTACTGCGCATCATGGAAGGCAATATCAACTAAAACATCGATTTGATCTTTGCTTACACCTATGGCACCCAACTTCTCAGGAATTCCCGCTTCTTTCGTTAGGTTCTTCACATAGGCAACAGCTGCTTTGGCTGCCTCTTCTACTGAAAGCCCTTCAATATTGACACGTAAGGCTTCAGCAATATCTTTAAATTTCTCAGGATTAGCAATCCAATTGTATTCTAGTAAATAAGGCAATAGAATAGCATTGACAATACCATGTGGAGCATCATACTGCGCACCGATAGCATGTGATATCCCATGCACCATTCCTAACCCTGAATTAGCCATTCCTAAGCCTGTAATAGAACTAGCTAATAACATGCCATGCATAGCCTCCGTATTTTCACTATGGGCAATCGCAGGTAATAATGATTTTCCAATTACTCTTACTGCATGTAAATTAAGTGCATCCGTAAAATGCGAGCTCCAAATAGATACATACCCCTCAATAGCATGTGTTAACGCATCCATCCCTGTAGAGGCTATTAGACCGCTTGGCATAGCACGTAATAAGCTTCCATCTAATATCGCCACTCTAGGGAATAAATCTTCTCCAAAAACTAATTTTTTTGTTTTCAATCCCTCTGTCTCATCCGTAATAACTGCTGCATTTCCACTTTCACTCCCTGTTCCTACCGTTGTTGGAACAGCAATTAACGGAAGTGCTTTTTCAGCATATTGATCGAAGCCATAATAGGCTGAAATAGAGCTCTCATTTGTTAGCATAATCGCTAAAGCCTTGGCACTATCAATTACACTACCTCCACCTACAGCGACTAAAGCTGATATCTCCTTTTTCCTATAGATATTGGCAGTTTCATCAATACTTGCAACATCTGGATTAGGTTTTACCTCGTCATATATCAAAACCTCAATATTTTCAGGGATTTCACCAAGTACATTTTTTAAAATACCCGAGTGCTTAATCCCTTGATCTGCTACCATCAAAATGCGATGAGCACCCATTTCTTGTAGAACAAGTCCTAATTTTTTTATAGAAGATACGCCCGTATAAATCTTCGTTTTGGCATTAAAAACTGTTTCCGAGTATGCATTCATCGTTAATCCTCCCTATCAAGTTAAATATCTCTCTGCAAAAACACTATAAAATTCAATAGCATCAAAAAATGCATTCATTTCAATATGTTCATTTGGCTGGTGTGCTAAATTTTCATTGCCAGGACCATAGATGATAATAGGTGCATTGGTAGCAGTTGAAAAAACAGAGCCATCTGTATAATAATTAACACCCTTTTCCAATAACGTCACATTGGATAACTCATTTTTCACCGCTTTCAATTGTGCTAATAATGCTTGACTGCCTGAGTAATCAATGGAATTTAAATCGTGAATCACATGGACCTTTGCATTGAAGTCATGAACTGTCTTTTGAATTTCCCCAATAATTTCTTTAATATCCTCTACTATTTCTTGATGAGATAGCAATGGTGTGGATCTAATATCTATACGTATAGCACAATAATCAGGTATTACATTGGTAGTAACACCCCCTTTTATCGTACTAATGACAAGTGTTGGTCGACCTAGTAAAGGATGATCTTCTACTGCTCTAAATGAATAAGTCTGTAAAGCGCTTATAATTTTATGCATATGCGTAATAGCATTTATACCATTTTGAGGCATTGAACCATGTGCTGTTTTACCGAAAGTTTCAATCTCTAACCACAAGACACCCTTATGTGCACAAAAAATCTCTCCGCTGCTCGGTTCAGCAATAATAATGGCACCTGCATTTTTTATAATATCAGTTTCAATGGCTTGTTTTGCACCTATGCAATCCACCTCCTCACCTGCTGTTCCTAAAAACAATAAATCTCCCTTTAAAGGAATCTTTTTTTCCTTTAACATAATCATTGCCTCTAGTAAAGCAGCTACTCCACCTTTCATATCTGTCGTTCCCCTGCCATACATTTTGCCATCAATGATTTCAGCCAAAAAAGGCTCGTAATCCCAAGGTACATCTCCAACAGGAACTGTATCCAGATGACCACTAAATAGCAATGATGCTTTTTTCTCCTTTGCATGGCTCAATAACTTTACAATGATGTTTGCTCTAGCATCATCTATCATTTGAATATCGACATCTAAGCCGTAGCTCGTACAATGCTCAGCTATTTTATGAGCAACTACCAGCTCATTAGCAGGTGGATTGACACTATTGATTTGAACTAAAGTTTGTAAAAATTGTGTCGCTCTTTCTTCATTGATCAAAATAACACCTCCCTTCCTAGACTGGTATCACAATAGATATGTAGCGGATGCTTTTACCCAAAATTGTCAAGAACAATCAAGCTACAAATCTAAAAATAAGTGAAAATTACAAAATTTTAGTGTATTATACTAGTAATCTCACCTTTCACTTACTATAGCATTGTATTTTTTGGCTAAGAGCCAAAAGAATGCTTCCATTTTTATATAAAATAAAATTACTACTGCGTTGCTCTAAGCATACATAATCACCTTTTCATCAATACATTTATGAGGTGATTAACTTGCGGATAAAAGATGTTATGATTTTACAAGAATTTACACATGCTAAGATTATCGCTGGAAAGGATTTATTGGAAAAGGAAGTAACAGGAGCTACTATCGTAGACGCACCAGATGGGTTTTCTTGGATTGAACGGGGAAATTTCATTCTTACAACAGGTTTTCCATTCTTAACAAACGAAAACAGTTTAGATGAAACATTAAAAAAATTAATTCTGACACTCTCTGAAAAAGGAGTCAGTGCCTTAGGAATTAAAATTGGTCGGCATATTCCGTCTATTTCCATAGACGTGCAGAATTTTGCAGAACAATATGAGATTGTTATTGTTGAGCTAGACAACCAAATTGCTTGGGCAGATATGATTATTCCGATTGTCAATCATATTAATAATGAACAAAGACTTGAATTAGAAAAAGTAAAGAATATCTATGAGGAATTCCAATATTTTTTATTATCAAAAACCGATTTTCAACAATTACCACTATTAATTGAAAAATTAACTTTCCAAAAGACTACTATTTATTTACATTCTATCGATAAGTTGTATAGCTCATTTGAATTAACGCCTGTTTATGAAGAAATCACTTCAGACATTATCCATATTATTAAAACAAAAAACCTAACGAAAGAAAGTTTTCAGGAGCTTCCCATCCAAGTGTATGTGAAGCCGATTTACGAAAACAGATATCTAGAAGGCTGTATTATTCTTTGGGATAGTCAAGATATTCACGCTCCATGGGAAAAAGTGGCCATCTCACAAGCCACTGCTATTCTATTAACTGAGCTACAAAAGATAAAAAGTATTATTTCACTTTCACAGCAAAATAGGAGCGGCTTTCTAGTAGATTTATTACATGGAAAATTTAATAGTACTGAGGAGATCATTCGTGTTTCGAGAGAGGTCAATTGGGATTTGACGGATCAACCGCATCAATTACTTTTAATCGAATTAAAATTCCCGGATTATAACAAACAAGATACACTTATCTTAACATCAAATTTTATCTTCTTATTAGAAAAATATACATTAACCAAGATAGGGTTTGATTCCAATAATTATTTAGTTATGCTGTTAGATGCGACAGCAGAAATTGATGTTGCCTTTATTTGTGAAAAAATTGATTACTTATTAGCCAAATATAATGTCAAAAACGCCTATTTCGGCGGAATTGGCAGGTTATATGATTTACAATCTATTGTAAAAAGCTACAACGAGGCATTAGTGTCATTACATTTTGCACAAGCGAAAAAAAATCAATTATCGAAGGTTATAAATTTTGAACAATTAAATTTCGAACGAATCCTTTTCTCCAGTCAGCCTATAAAAGAGGCTTCATTTCTTCAGCAGGAATACTTAATGCCATTAAAGGAATTTGATGAGAAAAAGACAGCTGAGCTCTATAATACACTGAAAGTATTTTTATTTAATAATGCCGATTTTAATAAAACAGCTGAGCAGCTATTCGTTCATAAAAATACAGTCCGTTATCGCCTTAGTTTAATTAAAGAAATCTCAAAGCTCAATCCTGAAAAATTACAGGATCAAATTTTGTTTTATATTGGCTTTTTACTAGAAGAGCTCCAACTGCCCACCTATCAATAGCTATAACAAAAACAGTCTATTTTTATCGATTACATAAAAATAGACTGTTATAGTTTTGAAAAACTAAATGGCCAAGGGACTCTTTGTGAACACTACTAAGTCAAATGAAGGTGATTTCCGTTCCAGGCTACTCGCTTTGCCGCTGACGC
>NZ_JBYTBB010000042.1:0-49860 GCF_058788755.1 Lysinibacillus sp. FW301-JW8 | reverse complement strand
AACGGAGATCACCTTCATTTGACTTAGGAGTGTTCACAAAGAGTCCCTTGACCATTTAGTTTTTCAACACTATGAAGGAGCTATTCTCATTTGAGAGTAGCTCCTTTTTAAATTTAGAATTTAAATTATTTTGACATAAAAATCCTTACCATTAATTAGTTCGCTAAGTTCAAAGGCATAATTGGTTTTATAGTAATCGTATATATTGCGTGCTAACCCGGAGTGACCATTTAAATATGTTCCCTTGATAATTTCCTTACGTGGATTATGGAAATCAAAATATAAGCGTGAATCGTGGCACATTGTATCCAAAATAGCTTTAAACTCTTGTTCTTCAATATGAATCCCGCGCGTATATTTGCATTCTCTGCGATACGTATCATGGGAAACATTGACCGGAGAAGGCTCAAGAATCATTTCGATTTTTTTATTCAAATGTCAACAGCTCCTTTTAGGATATTAGCAACATGACTAGTTGAAATTCAAAGATGGTTTTTAATGAGTTAACCTTATAATTAAGTATATAATTGTCAGAAAATTATATCAATATTTTTCTACCAATTTTGCTGCTGTATATCCTCAGCTATTACTTGTAAATCGTAGGCATCAATCATTAAAAGTGTGTAATCGTGAGTGACCATATACTTTTCAGCTAGACGCTTCATATATTTTGGAGAGCCCTCGTTTTCTTCGTCGTAAACTAGTAGCAGACCATCTGTGTTTTGGATGATAAATTTATCCTTCTCGATAAATTGCCATGGAGCCTCATATGGCTTTTTCGTAACACTCGTCACAAAATCTGCTTGAGCTACTAAGGATTGATATGCTTCCTTTTTATGGTCCTGCCAATTTTTCTCCTGCTCAAAGAAGGGTGTAATGATAGCGTATTTTAAATGAGGAAATTCCTTTTTCAATATCAAGACAATTTCTGCTCCCCAAGTTTCTACACCTGGCTGTCCACTTATGATAATCCATTCTAAACCTTCATCGATTAGTATACGTAGACGGTTTTCGAGCGCTTTTTTGATAATGGCTATACCTGGATGCTTGTCATTGAAAATTCCGAGTTCATGAGGCTTATAACCAGTGATAATGAGTCGTTGTAACAATATAATGCCCCCTAATCTGTATAGTAGTAATAGTATACAGTAGGGGGCAACCGAAAACGAATTCCTTTGTTCTTTACAGTTGTTTAAAATGCAAATAGTGTTAGGACTGCAGCTACAGCGGCACAGATGCCTAAAAACCACCATGTGTCTGTGAAGTCCTCTTTGGTGTCACTATTCATGTGTTATCTGTCCTTTCTTCTTAATCTGTCCATTCCATGACCAATTTGTCCATGCTCGCAGTATTGCTTCGAATGGTCCGCGTTTAAATTTCTTTAAATAGGCAATGCTAAACGCACATTGCAAGCTATAAACTACAATTCCGAATACAATGCCGCCAAAAACGCCCAGTTTGCTATATAAGCCTAGTCCATATCCGTAAAAGATTGTTGTACAAATAATGGTTTGCATTAGATAATTGGTAAGTGATAATTTACCAACACTTTCAAAGGCAGGAGAGAGCAATTGAACAGGACGAGATTTAAATAATAGTGCTGCTAGGCAGACATAGCCAATTGCTAAAAGCTGTGAGCCTCCCATTAACAAGAGATTCGAAAAATTATTCTCTATAAAACTAAAGCTTTTACAAGCGATCCCTATCGGAACGAGTAATGAACCTAGCTTATACCATTTCTTCTCATCCTCCATATTCACAAATGCTTGCTTTTTAGCAAGTCCCATACCAAGTAGGAACAATGGGGCATAGAAGATAGGTGCAAATATAAGGATGATAAAAATAAATGCAGGATCATCCATTCCAGGAGGTAAAGCATTTGCTCGAAAATCAAAAATTTCTAAATAGCTTCCATGTGCATACACATCATTGGCTTGCTCGATGTAAGTTGCTAACTCTTTTTGTTCTTTTTTATTTGGATCCATATAACCGAATGTTAAAGCAGTTGTCAGTACAAAAAGAATTCCTGCCCAAATAAAAAGTGTTTTCGGCTTACGGTTAATAAAAGGGAGTAAAAATAGAGTCATGCAGCCATAGGATAGAAGAATATCTCCCTCCCATAGTAGTGTTGAATGAAGCCAGCCAAGTACAATAAGCCCAGTGGCACGACGTAAAATGGACCAGCGACTTTTATTTTTTCTTTTTCGAATGGATTCAATCATTTTAATAAGAGAGAAGCCAAATAAAATTGTAAAAATAGGCATGAATGATCCTTCGATAAAGATTTTAACAAAATATAAAGCACCATTATCGATGGTTGAAAGATGCTGAAGCTCATCTTTACCATACATACCAAATTGGAAAATCAGTAAATTCGCCATTAAGATGCCAAATAAACTAAATCCACGCATTGTATCAATGAAGGTTACACGGTTTGTTGTCATTGCGTTTTATCTCCTTAATTGGTTATCTTATACATAGTGTACTTGGTGAAGCTTATGGTGAAATAATGACAGCCTTAAAGTAATCTTAAAAGTAGGTGATAGAATGCAAGATGCGTCAATTTTAGTGTTAGAGGATGAACGTGCTATTGCGGAGATGATTGAAATTATCTTAAGAAAAGATGGATTTTTAAACATCACATTATGTAGCACAGTGCAAGAAGCGAGAAAGAACTTAGAGATGAAAAGCTTTGATTTTTACTTATTAGATATAATGCTGCCAGATGGAAATGGGATAGATATGGCGAATCTTATTCGTGAACGTAGTGATGCACCTGTATTCTTTTTAACTGCCAAGGGTAGTGATGCAGATAAGCTTAGGGGGTTTATGAACGGTGCAGATGATTATATTACGAAGCCATTTAATCCACTTGAGCTGGTAGCAAGGGTGAAGGTACAGCTTGGACGCTATCTAAAAAAGAAGGATGTACGACAAAGCAATCTTTTTGCATGTGGTCGATTTACATTTGATATTGATGCGGCAGAGATAACAGTGGATGGGATAAAGGAAATTATAAGTGGGCGATTGTTTCATCTATTAAAATATTTATGCGAAAATGCTGGACAGGTATTATCAAAGGAGCAAATTTATGAGCGTGTATGGGGAGATTGCTTATTCGATGATAATACTGTTATGGTGCATATTCGAAAACTACGAGAAAAAATAGAAAAAAATCCAGGTAAGCCAACGTGCATTATAACTGTAAGAGGTATTGGTTATAAACTTGTTGGAGATGCCCTTTCATGAAGCCTGCCAGAAAATTAACACTTCGCTTTGTGTCTTATTTCATTGTATTTTATTTGCTAATTATCTCGGGTTTTGTCATTAGTTTGGTGTCCTTCGGAATCTTTATCAATAAACGAGTGGGCGACAATATTCATGTAATGAGCTCCTATGAAATTAAAGATGATGCTATCGTAGAAAAGGGAGCATCCATTCAAATTGCTGATTATTTAGTAAAGAGAGCGAAGGAGAATGCAGGGCAATTATATTTATTCGATCAGTCCATGAACATTGTTGATTATACAGGAGACTTGTGTGAGCTATGCGGAATGTCCGATAGTGAGATCATGAATCTTAAGAAACCAGGTATGCATACGTGGGAGATTCCTAATTATTATTTATTATTTCTGCCAGTATCACCTGTTCAGCCACTTTTTGAGAGCGCACTTCTAAGCTGGAAAGAAGAAGGTGAGATATCCACAGAACTACTCCAACGTATTCAGAATAAAAAGGCAGCTATTGAAATCTATAATGAGCAATGGGACCGTGTAGAAGTTATTGGAGAGCATTATAAAAAGCTCCATAAGCCGCAGTTACTAGAAGAAAAATATGATATTTTTGAGCATGCAGAGTTAACACAGAGTGCAGCTTTAGAGAACAGCTCAACGCTGATTGTACGGATGCCCAATCCATCGTATAAGCCATTTGAGGAGCCCTTTAATAAAGCAATGCTGTTATTTATCTCCATCTTTTTTGGTGGACATATTATTTTGTTAATTGGTGTTATTTTTTTATCTATAAGCATTTCTCGTCAATTTATACGACCACTTGTTTATGTATTATCTCGAATCGATCGACTTACTCAGTTTGATTATAGTGAGGTAAGTGACAAGAATATTCATCATCGGAAGACAGGGAAGCTAAAGAGGAAATTTAAATTATTTCAACCTGTGGATGAATCTCTCAACCATTTATCAGAACGACTTACTTTTAACGAAAGGCAAATTAAACAGGCAGAGCAATTACGTGAAGAGTGGATTACGGGGCTATCACATGATTTAAAAACACCTCTTAGCTCAATTTATGGTTACTCCACTATGCTTGCTTCAGAAGACTATCATTGGTCAATGGAGGAAATGCGTATTTTTGCAAGTACAATGCAGGAAAAGGCAACGTATATGGACGCACTTATTCAGGATTTGACCTATACGTATCAATTGAAAAATAAAGCGATTCAACTTGAAAAAGTGCTGTTACCGCTTGCCTCGTGGCTGCCGAAGTTCGTAGATGAGCAAGTATCTGTAAATGTCTATGGAGATGTTATGCTAGAAGCAGATGAGCTTTTATTAAAACGTATTTTAGATAATTTGATTACCAATGCTAAGAAATATACACCTAAAGGCACCAAAGTAATGGTGGAGGCACAGCAAATCAATAAATCTATAGTAATGACAATCACGGACCAAGGACCTGGTATACCGCAGGAAGAGCTAGATAATTTATTTGAACGATATTATCGAGGTACAAATACGACAGATGATACTACTGGTACAGGGTTAGGATTAGCTATTACTAAGCAATTAATTGATCTGCATAACGGATCAATCAATGTTCGATCAGACTCAGATGGCACAGTTTTTGTTTTAACATTTCAATGTAAATCGCAATAAAAAATAGGGGTAGTACAAGTGATGATTCACTATGTACTACCCTTTGTTGTCATTCTAGCTGAAATTTTAGCATGAAAGTGTAATTTTTTAGGGGATTCCCCCTATATGAAGTCTATTTTCTAACAATTAGTATAAAGATACAAAAGGCATATTCGAAAAAATGGCAATAATCAGGGGGGATACATATGAAAACTTCTTTCAAAGTAGTCATTGTTGGAGGAGGAGCGGCTGGTATTTCTGTGGCAGCACGTTTACTCCGGAAATCTCATGCTCTTCAAGGGGAGATTGCTATTATTGACCCAGCCGAAAATCATTATTATCAACCGCTCTGGACCTTGGTTGGTGGTGGTGCAGCGAACAAAAGTGACTCTGAACGTAAAATGGCTTCGGTTATTCCTCAAGGAGCAATTTGGTTAAAGGAGGCTGTTAATGGCTTTAAACCAGCAGAAAATCGGGTGTTTACGCATAGTGGTACAACCTATACATACGATTTTTTAGTGGTTGCAGGAGGTATTGAAATTAACTGGAATGCTATCAAAGGGCTGAAGGAGTCGCTTGGCAGCAATAGTGTATGTAGTAATTATTCATTTGAACATGTGGATTATACATGGGAAACGATTCGTAATTTTAAATCTGGTACTGCTGTCTTTACACATCCTAACTCTCCAGTTAAATGTGGTGGTGCACCTCAAAAAATTATGCATATCGCAGAGGATTATTTTAATAGGGTAGATGTTCGAGACAATATTAGCATTATTTTTGGTTCAGCAAATCCAGCGATTTTTGACGTACTGAAATATCGTGAGGCACTTGAAAAAGTTATAGAACGGAAAAAAATAGATGCACGATTCCGACTAAATTTAATTGAATTAAAGGCTGATGCAAAAGTTGCTGTTTTTGAAAATTTAGATACAGGTATATTAGAGGAAATTAAATACGATATGATCCATGTTACGCCATATATGTGTTCCCCTGAATTTATCAGGACAAGTCCTTTAGCGGATGAAAATGGCTGGGTAGATGTTAACCCATTTACATTACAACACACAAGATTCCAAAATGTTTTTGGTTTGGGGGATAACGCAAATCTACCGACATCAAAAACAGGAGCTGCTATCCGTAAGCAAGCACCAGTTGTAACAGATAATTTAATGGCTTTAATGCGACAACAGCCGATGACACAAAAGTATAATGGCTATTCCTCCTGTCCAATCGTAACAGGTTATAACAAATTGATTTTAGCTGAATTTGATTATAGTAAGGAACCTGTTGAATCCATGCCTTTTAATCAAGCTGTGGAAAGGGCAAGTATGTATTTTATGAAGAAAGAGTTACTCCCTGTTTTGTATTGGGATGGCATGCTAAAAGGCACTATGTAAGTACGAATGAAGGGAGGCGATATGAATGGCTAATGCAACAACAAGCATGAACGAGGAAATACATCAATTAATGGAAGTGCTTGAGAAACCAGAAATTCGACACTCTTTACAACAATTATTAGAGAAATTACCAGAAATACAAGAAACGATAGAATCTGTTGGCGAAGTAATGGAATTTGGGAAATCTGTATTAAAAGATGATAAAACGATAAGTCGATATGAGGATTTAGTTTCTACCTATAATATAAGCCTTGATACACTTTCTGCCATTGTACAGATCATTGAGAAAATGCCAAAGCTAGTTCATATTTTACAGCAGTTAGAGGATGTAATGGATTTTATTACAGCGGTTCTTCAAGATAAGCAGACAACAACATATGCCATTAATAATGCTAAGGAATATATAGATCCATTGATTGAGAATGGGAAAAAAGGTATGGGCTTTATAAAGATAGTGCAGCAAAGGGCAGAGGAAAAACCTCAAAACCTTACCGTTTTTTCAATTATTAAATGGATGAAGGATCCTTCTGTTCAAAGGCTTCTAAATTATGTGCAGGCTACATTAGACATTTTAAAAGAAAAAAATAGAACGTAAAGGGGAGTAGAACAAATGTTATTACGCTATTTTTATGATGAAAAATTAGCTCACGCTTCATATGTAGTAGGTTGTCAGGCAAAAGGGGAAATGGTCATTATTGACCCGATGCGTAATATTGAGCCTTATCTTGCGCTAGCAGAGAAAGAGAAAATGGAAATTATAGGATCTTTAGAAACACATATACATGCTGATTTTGTTGCAGGTTCTCGTGAGCTAGCAGATCGTACAGGAGCGATAATGTATATTTCTGATGAAGGTGATGAGGATTGGAAATATAAGAATCTTGAAGGAATTCCACATCAGCTATTAAAAGATGGAGACGAGTTTGTTATTGGTAATCTGATTTTTAAAGTTATGCATACACCAGGACATACGCCTGAAAGTATCTCCTTTTTACTCACTGATCGAGGTGGTGCAGCTGATAAACCAATGGGGATTTTTACAGGTGACTTTGTATTTGTAGGAGATATTGGACGTCCTGATTTATTAGAAAAGGCTGCTGGAATGAAGGGAACCTCATTAGTAGGAGCAAAGGCAATGTTTAAATCATTAGATCGCTTTAAGGATTTACCTGATTATATGCAGATTTGGCCAGCACATGGTGCAGGTAGTGCATGTGGTAAAGCGTTAGGTGCTGTTCCATCATCGACAGTTGGATACGAAAAGCAATTTAATTGGGCTTTGCAATTTGATGATGAACAGAAATTTATAAATGCATTGCTAGATGGACAGCCAGAGCCCCCGTACTATTTCGCTATAATGAAGCAGGTCAATAAAGTGGGAATTGAGCTTGTTAAAAATTTACCTATAGTACAAGTAGTATCTAGTTATGCAGAGCTTTCTCAACTTATATCTGAAGGAAAGCAAGTCATTGATACGCGATCAGCAGCTGATTTTTCAAAAGGGCATATCGCAGGTACATTGAATATTCCTTATAATAATTCTTTTACAAATTGGGCTGGTTGGCTGGTTGATTATTCAAAGCCATTATATATGCTTATAGCACCTGACCAACTAGATGATATATTAATAGCATTACGCTCAATTGGTATTGATAATGTTGAGGGCTATGCAGATATAGAGAAAATTATACAAGAGGCAACATCCAAGGAAACCTATGAGAATATAACACCCTTGGAAGCGAAGCCACTGATAGAGGATGGAAGCGTCTATATACTAGATGTTCGTAATCAAACAGAATATATGGCTGGACACATTGAAAATGCCCAACATATTATGGTAGGCACACTAAAAAACCGTTTAAATGAGGTACAAACAGATAAAAAAATTATTGTACAGTGCCAGGCAGGTGCTCGTTCAGCTATTGCTTGTAGTGTACTAAAAGCCAATGGAATTCATGATATTACTAATTTAACAGGCGGTTATACAGCCTGGGTACAAGAAGTTATGAATAAATAGATTTTTATAAGCCGCTAGAAGCAAATGCTTTATAGCGGTTTTTTTCTAAACAAGTAAGTAAAATATGGTTATCATGCCCCTTTGAGATTTTTCAGAAAGTAAAGAAGTTCAACATGAAAAGGGTTTAGGAGGAATGCTTGTCTTGGAGGAAGAACAGCTTAAAAATAAATATTTAAAGCAAATTTTTCAATATATTCAAGATGGAATCATTATTATGAATCACGATAGAGAAATTTTAATGATGAATCCTTCAGCTAAGCGATTAACTGGTTGGAAAATGGGGAATCGAGTACCCTATTGTTCATTTTGTGAAAATCGAAAAAAATCTCCAGGAGAACAGACATGTTATTTAATAGAACGCAATGAGGTTCCCTATTTTTTGTCAAAGATGCCAACGTATCATGGTAGTAAGATCGACGTTGAGATGAGTACGGCATTAATCTATACAGATAGTAAAACAAAGGAGCAGGAATTTCTTCTAGTTCTACGAGATCAAACACTTCAATTAAGGGAAGAAGAGGCAAGAGTTTCTAAGTTTATTATTAAAAAATTAATTGAAGCAAAGGAAGAGGAGCATAAAAGACTAGCACAGGAATTACATGATGGTGTCGGGCAATCATTATTTACTATTTCAGTTGCTCTGCAAGCGGTTGAAGCCTATGTAAAAGAGCATGAAAAACTACATATTTATATTGAAGAGGTTCGGAATGAACTTGAGAAAGTGATGAATGATATTAAATCATACTCCTATCAACTCCGTCCACATAGTCTCGATCAATTAGGGATTACACCTACACTAAGTACACTTGTAGACTCTGTGCAAAAGGTCCATTCAGAAATTTCTATCTTGTTAGATGCAGATTTTCGAGAGCGTTGTCATCCATCTGTAGAAATCAATATTTATCGTGTAGTACAAGAGGCACTGCATAATATTGTGAAATACGCCAAGGCTTCAAAGGTGATTGTTCGATTAGAAAAGAAGGCAGAATACTTAACACTTTATATAGAAGATAATGGTATAGGTTTTAATCTGCAAGAGGTAAAAAAAGAAGGACTTGGTTTAAAGCATATGGAGGAACGAATAACATTGTTAGGTGGAAGCTTTAATATAATTTCTGCCCATAACCAAGGGACAAAAATTAAGATTTCAGTGCCTAACTGGAAGGATGACTATCAATGATTCGTGTACTAGTGGTAGATGATCATGTTTTAATCCGTAAGGGTATTGTTCTTTTATTAGAAAATTATAAAGATGTTGAGGTAGTTGGTGAGGCGGGTGATGGGGCGGAAGCTATTACTCAAGCAATCGCTTTAGAGCCGGATGTTATGCTAATGGATGTTTCCATACCAAATGGTCTAGATGGATTTACTGCTACAGAGGAAATTTTAAAGCAAATGGATAATGTCAAAATTATTATGCTAACAATGCATAATGAAATCGCTTATATTCAAAAGGCAATTTCTTTGGATGCACATGGCTATATTTTAAAAAATAGTCAGGGTGGAGTACTTTATGAGGCGATTCATGCCGTCTATAACGGGCGTACTTTTTATCATGTTGGTATTCCACAGGAATTAATCAATAAATTATTTAAGTATAAGGGACAAGAGGGAAAGTGTATATTAACCGTTCGGGAGAAGGAAATAGTAAGACTAACAGTGCTTGGTTTTACAAATGTTCAAATTGCTGAACAACTTTTTATAAGTAGTAAAACAGTTGAAAATCATAAGTCAAATATTATGCAAAAACTGCATTTGAAAAGCAAGGCAGAGCTTATTCAGTATGGATTGGCGAATAGCTATTTATAAGAATGAGGAACCTAATTTAGTTTGAAGTTCTCTGTCACAATGATAAAGGCGATTAGTGGAAAACCCCTATATGTCTAAAAAAACGGAGGGATTATACTGTAAGCACATATAAAGCGTGAAGGAGATGTAAAAATAATGGATATAGAATTTATAATCGTTATTTTCCTCATTGGTTTCATTGGCTCTTTTGTGTCTGGAATGCTAGGAATTGGCGGTTCAATTATTAAGTATCCAATGCTTTTATATATTCCACCGCTTTTTGGTATAACTGCATTTTCAGCACATGAAGTTTCAGGAATTAGTGCTGTTCAGGTATTTTTTGCAGCCATTGCAGGAGTTTGGGCATATCGTAAAGATGGCTATCTAAATAAAACCCTCATTCTTTATATGGGTGGAGCAATATTAGCTGGTAGTTTCATAGGGAGCTATGGATCGAAATTTTTATCCGAAAACGGTGTTAATATTGTATATGGTATTCTAGCCTTGATTGCAGCGATAATGATGTTTATGCCAAAGAAAAAAAACGATGATAAGCCGATGAATGAAATAATTTTTAACAAGCCATTAGCAGTAACCCTAGCCTTTATTGTTGGAGTAGGCTCAGGGATTGTAGGGGCTGCAGGAGGTTTTTTACTTGTTCCAATTATGCTTGTCGTTCTTGATATACCAACGCGAATGACCATTGCCACAAGTCTTGCTATTACATTTATTTCATCAATTGGGGGTACAATTGGTAAAATCATGACTGGACAGGTAGAGTACTATTCAGCAATCATCATGATTATTTCTAGTATAATAGCAGCTCCATTAGGGGCAAAAGTAGGCAAAAATATAAATACAAAAATACTACAAGGTATTTTAGCTGTACTAATATTAGCGACAGCCATTAAGATTTGGATTGATTTATTATGAAAGGATGCCTGTGTTAAATAAAGATAAGCACTGTTAATGTAATGGATTTCTAAATGCTAGGACAAAAAAACAAGGCATGGCTATATGGAAAGCTACATATTCAAGCTTCCTATATAGCCCTTTCTTGACTTTATTTTTTGCATCTCTCAGAGGGTTGCTCAATTTTTACATATCGCCAAAGGCTATTGGCAATATCACGTGCTTCTGCGACGTGCCCCGTTCCAACGAAAGTTTTACGGAAAGGTGTAAGAAGTGATTCTATGATAAAAAGCTTTGGTTTTTCACGCTGTAGTTCCTCTAATAAAAAATCCACGTACTCTAAGCCTTCCACTGTCTCATTCTTAGTTAAACCCTTTTTAAAGCCTCTTAATTGCTCAATAACTGTGTCTTTATTAACTGTTTTATAATTCACAACATTTTGGATGGTGTTAATCATTTCAACACTAACAATGATTTCTTTTGATTCAAGCATAGCAGGTATAATTACGCTAATATTGCGTAATGCTACACGTACAATTGCTTCGCGATTTATATATTTATAATCGGCAATTAAAACAGCTCGCAATGTCAGATTAATCATACCAAGTGTCTGTACAGCACATTCATAGCTTATTGGACTAATTTCTTCTCCAAATACTTGAACAAGTCGATTTGCAAGCCATTCTAGCTCTTGTAAGTGATAGTTTATAATGATTTTTTTAAGTTCATTATCCCGAGAATGGAATATAGACTCGAAAATTTGAATTAAATTATGCTCACGATTGACATACATAAGTACTGCGACTTGCTGTGTTAAGACTTCCAGGTCGGTAGGATCTTTCCCATATAGAAGTTCGTGGCGACGATTACTTGCCTCCTCACGCCCCTCATCCAATATGGCGATTAAGCATTCATTTTTAGAAGAGAAATGATTATAAAATGTGCCCTTTGAAATTTTAGCTGCACCGATGATGTCATTAATGGATGTATCAACGAATCCTTTTTCAATAAATAAGTCCCTTGCAGCAGAAATGATTTGTCTTTTTCTTTTATTCATAACCTCACCTTTTTATCAATATTATACTCTTATTCTATATCTAAAACGCTTATATATCAACGTTTAAAATTTTTATAGACTTAATTCTTGAAAAAAGTAGACTGCGAGTATAAAATAAGTTTTATCGAAAAACAAGAAAGAATTGAGGGATATATATGGAAAGTGAGCAAACAATGAAAAAGCCCCCATATGGCATGATTTCAATATTATTTGTGGGTGCTTTTGTTGCTTTTCTAAACAACACATTGTTAAATGTTGCGTTACCAACAATCATGAAAGATTTTGGTATAACGTATTCAAAGGTACAATGGCTCGCAACAGGTTATATGCTGGTAAGTGGTATTCTAGTGCCAGCTTCAGCGTTCTTTGTTACACGCTTTAAAAATAGACATTTGTTTATTGCAGCAATGTCAGTCTTTACAATCGGTACAATTATGGCTGGATTTGCACCTAACTTCGAAGTATTACTAGCAGGTCGTATGGTGCAAGCAGCAGGGGCTTCTAGTATGTCGCCGCTTTTAATGAATGTAATGCTGTTTAGTTTTCCAAAAGAAAAACGCGGTGCAGCAATGGGGATTTTTGGTTTAGTAATGATTTCTGCGCCAGCGATAGGTCCTACATTATCAGGATATATTGTTGAGCACCATGATTGGCGTATGTTATTCCAAATGATTATTCCGTTTGCTGTCATTAGTTTGTTGTTTGGTATTTGGAAATTAGAAAACGTGATGGAGACACGTAAGGTTCATTTAGATCTACTTTCAGTACTATTATCAACAGTTGCGTTCGGTGGTATTCTATATGGTTTCAGTACTGCAGGGGATAAAGGCTGGTCAAGTCCTTGGGTATATGGCCCAATTTCAATTGGTTTTATTGCTTTACTGATATTCATCTATAAACAGTTACGCATGGACCAACCTTTGTTAAATTTACGTATTTATAAATATCCGATGTTTGCATTAGGTTCTGCTATCTCTATTATCGTGTCAATGGCTATGTTCTCTGGTATGATTTTAACTCCTGCTTATGTACAATCGATTCGTGGAATTGATCCGTTTACAGCGGGTTTAATGATGCTTCCAGGCGCACTTGTAATGGGGATTATGTCGCCGATTACAGGGAAACTTTTTGATAAGTTTGGACCGCGTATCTTAGCCATTATCGGGTTAGCTATTACAACGGTTGCAACATTCGGTTTAACAAAATTAGAATTAGATTCAAGCTATACATTTATCGTATCTATGTACTCAATTCGTATGTTTGGTATATCAATGGTAATGATGCCAATTATGACAAATGGTTTAAACCAATTACCACAAATGATGAACCCGCATGGTACAGCTATTAATAATACTGTACAGCAAGTGGCAGGAGCCATTGGTAGTGCTGTAATGGTTACGTTCATGAATAACCGTACAAAAGCTACAGCCCAGGATTTAATTGCAGAGGCAAAAGCAAATGCAGCGCAATCAGGAGCAGCTCCAACACCTGAGCAAATGCAGCAAATGCAGGATCAAATCATGCAAAATGCCTTATTAGATGGGATTACACACTCATTCTTTATAGCAGCTTGTGTTACAGTAATTGCCTTTGTACTTGCGTTCTTCTTAAAACGTGTAAAAATTGAAAGTGCAGCTGCACATATGGATTTGAAAAAACCAACTAAATAATTTATAACCTGCCAGAAGTAATTCTACTGGCAGGTTTTTCCTTTTAGTAGAAAAAAATAACCCGTTTATGTAATCACAGCGATTACAAAACGGGTTATTGCTTTGCGTGATGATATTAAATGTCCTTTTTAAATAATGCCCCTGGCCAAAAAGCAAATTTACCCAAAACGGTAGTGATTGCTGGGACAAGTAAAGGACGCACAATGAATGTATCTAGAAGTACCCCAATTGCTGTAACGACACCGAACTGCACTAATACTTGAATTGGCAGTGTTGCAAGAACTGCAAATGTCCCTGCCAAGATAAGCCCAGCAGATGTAATAACACTCCCTGTTCGTACAACACCTTCCTCTACTGCAGTTAAATGATCGGTAGTCTTTCGTTTTTTCCAAATCTCTGAAATCATAAAGATATTATAATCTTCTCCAAGTGCTACTAAGAAGACAAAGGCATAGAGCGGAATTGCTCCTGAAATGGCCTCAGCTCCCATAACATGATGTAAAATAAGCCATCCAGCCCCAAGTGCACCGAAATAGGAAATAATAACAGTGGCTAATAAATAAACTGTCGCTGTAAGGGAGCGAAGATAGATAAATAATAATAGAGCGATCAAGGCAATCATCGTTGGCATAATGACCGTTTCATCCCTTACCGTAATTTGCTGTGTATCATATTGACTAGCTGTCTCTCCACCAATCCATATATGCTGGTCTGCCTCTTTAATGCCTTTAGATTCAAGCATTTTTACTACTTCTGCTTTTAGCCCTGGAATATGTGCTAATGATTCCTTAGCATAAGGATTTATATTTAAAGTTAGTTCATACAATTGTATATGATTATTCTTTTCTCCAATCTGAACATCTGTGACATTGTCAATATAAGAGATAGATGCTAATTGCTGTTGTAAATTAATATCTGTTCCCTTAGTGTCAATGACGAGCTGTATAGGTGCTAATTCACCAGGAGAGAAGTTTTCTTCTATTAAAGTAAAGCCTTCACGTGACGGCATATCCTCAGGGAAGGATGATAATAAATCAAAAGTATATTGAATACGTGGCACAAATACGCTTAAACCACCTAATAATAATAAAGTTACTACTATCACAATCCATGGTTTATGTGTCACAAAATACCCGATTTTATGACTTGTTTTATGGGAAGGCTTGTGTTGCTTTTTACCTTTCCTTTGAGCCATGTCCTCTGTTCTAGGTACAAATGGGAAAAAGGCTACGCGACCTATTAAAACAAGAATTGCTGGTAGTACAACGAGTGCTGCAACTCCCATTACAAGTACGCCAAAGCTAAATGGAACTGCAAAGCGTTGAAATGCACCATAATGGGCAAGGCTAAGAGTAGCTAGACCGATCACAACAGTTAAGGCACTCATCAAAATTGCTCCACCAGATTCCCTTACTGCAAGCTTCATGGCTGTTGTTTTATCCTCAACCTCAAATAGAATTTCGCGGTACTTTGAGATTAAAAATAGACAATAGTCTGTACCTGCACCAAAGAGTAGCACGGTCATAATAGAAACAGCCTGTGAATCCTTAGCAATCCATCCATGATCAGCGAAGAAGCCAAGGGTTGGACTGATGATACCATAAGCAAGGCCCACAACGAGTAAAGGAATGATAGCCAACAATGGTGAACGATAAATAATAATTAATAGCACCAAAACAAGGAGTACAGTTGCCATTAATAATTTTGTATCAGCTTTTGAAAATAGACTGACGGCATCTGTTGCAATGCCGACTGGTCCAGAATAACGAACATGAAGTGCGTCACTGGCTAAGTCCTTCTTTGATTGAACATTATTTTCATCCATTGTTTTCGTTAATGCATTTAAACTTTCTTGCAAAATATCAGTTGCAAGCCCTTTTTCAAAGAAGACAGGAGTGACAATGGTTGTACTGTTTTCAGATGCGGAGGCGGCAATGGCCTGTGTAGGCATTTGATCGTACGGTGGAATGAGCATTTGATGAGCTAAAGGTTTATCTTTTAGCTTTCCATAAATCTTTTGGATAACACCAAAATCATCAGTAGTTAGACCACTTTCTCGATGCCAAACAAGTAATAAGGGTGTGCCTGCATCATTAGGGAATTGCTCTGCAATGATAGCAGCGGCTTGTTCTGACATTTCTGTACTAGGTAAATTTTTACCTGATTCACTTTCAATGCTATTGATTTGTGGCCAAGCAAAGGATAGAACAACAACAAGTAAAACCCAAAAAACAAGGGTTAGGACCCGACCCTTTTTACTTGCTACTATTGAGCCCCATTGCTCAAGCGGATGTTTTTTCACAAGAAGACCTCCATTCGGTATAAGTATTATTAATTATATATACTAGTAGGTTAATTAATCAATTGTGAAATACTAATATGTTATACTATGTTTAACTTCTTTCAGCAATGTTTTTTGTATCGAATGCGTAGCTGCAGATGTTTTATGCGCGTAAGCGTAGCGGCAGATACAGAAGTCTCCCACCTCTATAGGTGGTGAGATGAATGCGAATTTAATTTTCAGAGGGTGTTCAAACTTCCGCTGAAAGAAGTTAAAGTCTCCGGCAGATGTCACAGAATCGAAAAGGAGTTCTTTGTGTAAGCACAAAGCCGATTCCGGACGCAATTATGCCGAGGCATAATTGATAAACAATGCTTTATAAGGAGGCGAATATGATGAAACAATCGCCGCGTGTTCTCGGAAGGCCTCGCCATAATGAAAATGCAAAACCGACAAAAAATATTGTCCTTGAAACGGCCACAAGACTTTTTATTAAAGAGGGCTACAAAAATATTTCGATGGATGATGTAGCAAAGGCTTGTAACGTGACAAAGGCAACCGTCTATTATTACTACCCAACAAAAGGTGATCTATATACATCTGCATTAATTGCAATGATGGATAGAATTCGACTAGCTATTCTGCAAATTTTAGAGCAGCCAAAACCCTTTAAAGAACGTCTAGAGCAACTTGTTGAAGTTCACTTATCAGCTACAGTAGATATTGACATGAAAAACTTTATGAGAGAGGCGACAATTAATTTATCGGAATCTCAGTTAAAAGAAGTACATGTTTCAGAAAATAAAATCTATCAAACAATTGAGCAGACAATGCAGCTAGAGATGGAGAAGGGTACAATTCGTAAAGGAAATGCTACCTTTTTTGCGCATACATTTATGGCGATGATGTCCATTGGATATTTCAAAGATGGGGAAGGAAAGCGATTGTTTAACACAGTACAAGAAACAGCCAAAGAAGTGACTACTTTCTTTTGGCAATCTGTTCATAATAATGAATAAGCACCTTTAAAACTTTTAAAAGAAGTTATCTCAAATTTTGAGGTAACTTCTTTTTTGTGATGCAGGTCACATTAATTGATAATAGTTCTCATTTATAGTGATGAATATAACGAAAAGAGGAGGAACTGGAATGGCAATATCAGAACAACGTCTACCAACACATTTATTTTTAGCGAAATTAGGGAAAACGGTTTTACGCCCGGGTGGGAAAGAAGCAACGAATCGAATACTTAAGGCTTGCCAATTACATAAAGGAAGTCAAGTTCTAGAGGTTGCAACAAATATGGGCACTACCGCGATACACATAGCTAAAACATATGAGGCAAAAGTAATTGGCATAGATATCAACAAGGATGCTGTTCAAAAAGCAAACGACAATATTATTCGTGAAAATGTTCAACATCTAGTTCAAATCCAACAAGGTAATGCAACACAACTACCCTTTGAGGATGCATCATTTGATGTAGTTATCAATGAAGCCATGCTCACAATGCTTCCTCAAGAAATGAAGGAACAGGCATTGTCTGAATATATGCGTGTTTTAAAGCCAGGTGGTATTTTAGCAACACATGATTTAGTTATAAAGGCTGTGAACGAGGAAAATGTGTTAGAAGAAATACAGGCATTACGTGATGTCATCATCGTAAAGGCACAGCCATTAACTAAACAGCATTGGCAGACATTGTTTGAAAATGTAGGCTTTCAACAGATTGATTCACAGACAGGTGAGCTCCATCTAGTATCCTTAGTAGGGCTTGTTCGTGATGAAGGCTTGGATGGTTTAGCTCATATGATTGAGAATGCTCGAAAAAAACCAGAGGATGAAAAATATTTCCTTGAAATTATTGAACATTTCGATATTGCTCGTCAGCATTTTGGACACATCATTGTCGTAGCAAAAAAGCAAGGATAACGTATGGAAACAATCATCCAATTTCAACAGGTATCAAAATCCTTTGGTGCTAAACAAATAATTAAAAATTGCAATTTGAGCTTACAGGAAGGTGAGATTGCTGCGATTATCGGACCTTCAGGGTGTGGGAAAACGACTTTTTTACATTTAGCCACAAAAGTATTGCAGCCAACATCAGGACAAGTCACATGCTTTGCAGATCGATTAGGTTACGTATTCCAGGAGCCAAGGCTATTACCGTGGTGTACATTATACGAAAATGTTGCATTTAGCTGTAATGGTGTTGTAGACAAAGCACAGATTATCAATCTACTGAGTCGAGTCAAACTTGAGAATGAGCTAGCTGCGTTTCCAAAGCAATTATCTGGCGGTATGAAGCAACGGGCATCCATTGCTAGAGCATTTGCTTGTAAACCAAAGCTTATTATGATGGATGAGCCTTTTTCAGCGTTAGATTATTGGATAAAAAAAGAGCTTATAGAGGATGTTATTGATTTAATCGACAACGAGCATGTGAGTATGCTTTATGTGACACATGACTACGAGGAGGCAGCGACAGTTGCAGACCGTATTATTAATATCACGCAAGCGAAAGAGGGCATTTACAAGGAATATATATTAAATGTACCACGTAAACAACGTAGCTTTGACTACATTAAAAATATGGAATATCAATTATTACAAAAATTGTAAGGGAGAAAATAGGATGAAAAAATGGTCTTTTAATAGTTTTTTAATCATATGCCTAGTATTTATATTAGTAGCTTGTGGAAAAACGGACAATGCACAAAAAGAACAAGCATCGAAAGAAAATGAGCAGCCTTCTACTGAGCAATCAGCAACTACTGAGGTAGAAAAGGCTGAAAAAATTACGATTCAAGCACCTGCAGGTATTTCGATTGCAGCTCCACTCTATAAAATCATGAAGGATAATTCCTTATTGGAGGGTGCAGAGGAGGTTGAATTTTTGACGTGGAATACACCTGATGAGCTACGAGCACGCATAAGCGGTAAGCAAGTGCAAATATCTGCTGTTCCCACATATGTAGGAGCAAATCTTTATAATAAAGGTGTAGACATTCAATTAGTCAATACATTAATTTGGGGAATTTTATATTTTATTGGACCTGAAGGGGAAACGATTTCATGGGAGAGTTTGAAGGGAAAAACAGTACATGTTCCTTTTAAAGGTGACATGCCAGCTTTAGTATTCCAGTATTTATTGCAAAAAAATGGTCTGGATATTGAAAAGGATTTAAAGGTGGAATATTCCTCTACACCACAAGAGGTCGTGCAGCTATTAGCAGCAGGCAAGGCACAGTATGCAGTGTTACCAGAGCATACAGCATCATTAGTTATGGCAAAGGCAAAGAAAGAGGGAGTTGCGTTACAGAAATCAATGAGTTTGCAAGAGGAGTGGGCAAAGGCAACAGGGAAGGAACCACGAATTCCACAAGCAGGAATTATTGTTGATCGAGCATTAATCCAAGAGCATCCTGAGTTTGTGGAGTTATTGCAAAAACAAATAGAGACATCCATTCAATTTTTAAAAAATGAACCTGTGGCTGCAGGCGAACTATTAGCGAGCTATCAAGAGGGACTAGAACCTGCGTTTATTACTAAATTGCTTCCGTATTTAAATATTGAATTCGTAACAGCTCAAGAAGCAAAAGAGGAGCTTGAGTTTTTCTTTGAACAGCTAGCCTCGTTATCACCAGAAATAATTGGTGGACAGTTACCAGATGAAAAATTCTATTATGAGCCGTAAAAATAGCTTTATCATTCAAGTAAGTACGTGCATTGGGATATTGCTCATTTGGATAGTGCTATCATTTAACTTTTCTAGTATTCTCATTCCATCACCATATGAAACACTAGTAGCTTTATGGAAAATTACAATTACTGGCGAGTTACTACAGCAATTTTATTTAACGATGATTAGAATGAGTATAGGATTGCTGATAGGTATGACCTTTGCAACTATTTGTGGACTGTTAGCAGGGAGGTTTGCTGTTATTTATGAAATATTTCGCCCTATTATTTCATTTTTATTAGGTATCCCGCCAATTATTTTAGTAGTCGTTGCAATGGTTTGGTTTGGCACAAATTCTATTATTCCGGTATTTGTAGTAAGTATATTGGTGTTTCCAACCTTTTACGTTAATATTGCCAATGGCTATCGACAAATTGATAGTCAGTTATTACAGATGGCAACTGTTTATCAAAAATCAAATTGGCAGAAAATGCGCTTTATTATTTTGCCGAGTCTAATGATTCCTTTTTTGACTGCGTGTTCATTAGCAGCTGGAGGTGCAGTAAGAATTACAATCATGGCAGAGTTATTAGGAACAAGTAATGGAGTTGGTGCAGCGCTAACAATGGCTCGTATTAATATCAATACAGATAAAGTATTTGCTTGGACATTTATCAGTGTATTAACCATCATAGCAATTGATGTATTTATATTAAATCCGTTAAAAGTAAAAATGATGAAATGGAATATGGAGGAATAACGATGACAATTATTCATGTACAGACTGTGCTAGCAGAAAAGGCAAAGCATGTAGGAAAGCTAGGAAGTGTTGATGGTGCAGAGGTATTAAATATTCAATTACGTGCAGGTGAAAAAATTCCAGCACATCATACAGATAATGAAGTATTAATTATCGTTCAATTTGGCGAAGTTCGCTTTATCATTGAAGGAAAAGAAGAAATTTTAACGGCGGATACGATATTAGCTATAAAACCACTGGAGAGTCATAGCTTAGAGGCAATAACAGATGTTCGTATCATCGTCATTAAATTAAAATAACGAAAAAGCTCCTATTATGGAGCTTTTTCTATGTGTAGATGGTGCTGTTATTTAGGTAACCGTGCTACGATGGATATGGCTTGTAAATATTGATTATATGTCATAAATGATTCCGCATCAACAGCACACGCTTCCGAGCTTTGGCGTTTGTTAACACATTTTTGGCGATTTTCATAACTCCTAAAAATCCCTCATCTTCAATTAAACGTTTCGGATAAAGTAGGTGTATAGGCGCCGTATCCACATGCTCGATTATAAAGCCATGCTGTTGTAAAATTTCCTGCCACTCTTCAGCTGTTAATGGTAATGCATTTACTTTAACTTCTTTCAGCGAATGTCTTTTGTACCGATTTAGCGGCTTCCTCGTCTCGCTCAATAGCTGTATAAGTTGGTTTATTTTCAAGTGTCATTTTGGCCGTAATGCCAAGCCCTGGTGCAAACTCTACAACATGATCTTGTTCAGTAATGGCTAAATGTTCAAGCATTTGCCTAGTCATTTCAATGCCACCAGGACGCAATACGATTTTTCCTAAGCTTGCTAACAACCAATGGCCAGGCACTTTTTCATAGTCTACAATATGGGTGTTCAAAATCGATAGCCTCCTTTATATTGAAAATGATTATTATTCTCACTATTATATAGGTAGAAGAACGATTCATTCTGTGATATAAGTCAAATTTGGAGGGATACATGTGAGCTATCAAAAAGAATATTGTTTTTCAAAGGTACAGATATTTCAACATTTAAAAACACATGAGATGGAGCAAATTTCACATATTATTACACATCAACATTTTGATAAAGGGAATATTATCTTATTGGCTGGTGATCTTAAGAAAAAACTATTTATCGTAAGGCATGGTCGAGCAAAGGTTTCACATATATCTACGGACGGGCGTGAATATGTTGTAAGAGTATTAGAAAAAGGTGATTTTTTTGGAGATGTAACATTGTTCAATGATGAGCCACAAAAATCTACAGTAGAAGCACTAGAGAAAACAGAAGTTTGCTCTCTTGATGGTGAGGAGCTAATGAAAATATTGGCGGGAACACCTATTACTTTATTTCAAATGCTTGCCCAGCTTTCTACGCGTTTAGAGGAAACAGAAAATCATCTAAGTGAAGCGATTTATAAAGAGGTCAGCGAAAGACTAGCTGCTTTTATTCTAAAATCAGGGGCAACTGCTAAGAGTGACTCATTTTTATTAACAATGAGTAAAAAAGATTTGGCATCTTATCTCAATACAACCCGTGAAACATTAAGTCGCCGTTTATCTGCATTCCAAAAAGAGGGGTACATAAGGATGACGGGCAAAAAAATTACAATTCTTAATTTTGCTGCTTTGGAAAATTTATTATAGTCAGACAGTTAATAGTTGACTAAAACAATGAATTTTGAAAAGATTGTCGAAATTGTGATTTAGCTCATTGAAATAATGGACAAACAGTTTTATAATGAAGGTTGTAATGTCACCAAGACAAGATAAGGATGGAATTATGATGCGCTTTTTGCGGATTAAAGTTAACATTGTAATAACAAGTCATACGAATCGCTATCCGGCCCTTGTGACTGGTGAATGTGGAAGATATACGCTGTAACGACTGTTAAGTTTTACCTTAATGGTCTTTTTTACATGTAAGTAATAAAAAATAGTATTAGTGATGGCAAAGGAGAGTTCAACATGTCAGAAACGAATAACCAAACACAGGCTGAGCAAGTAACTGTGAGTAAAGAACAATTAGATGTCCTAGATCAATTATTAAAGCCTGAAGTTCAAGAATCTCTTACAACTTTAGTTGAGCAATTACCGAAGTTAACTGAAATGATGACATTATTAACGAAATCATACGAGTTTGCTCAAGCTGTTGCAACAGACGAAGTGCTTAAAAACGATACAGTTGGAGCAGTAACAGAAATGGCTGGTCCTGTAGTAGGCTCTGCAAAAAACCTTGCAGCAACTGCAATTGAAGCAAAAGACCGTGCATCTGAAAGCCATGAAGTAATTGGTTTATTCGGTCTTGTGAAAATGTTAAAAGACCCTCAAGTTCAAAATGTTTTCCGTTTTGTTAATGCTTTCTTACAAGTAAGCTCAGAACGCAAAGCTAAATAAGACTCAAGGTAAATTCAATTCGTAAGGACGGAGGATTAATTAATCATGTCAAAAGAAATCGTCATCTTAGGTGCTGGTTACGCTGGCGTTTTAACTGCATTAACAGCACGTAAGTATCTATCAGCTGATGAAGCTAAAATTACTGTAGTAAACCAATTCCCAACACACCAAATCATCACTGAGCTTCACCGTTTAGCTGGTGGTACAATTGCAGAAGGTGCTGTTGCTTTACCACTTAAAAAAATCTTTAAAGGTTTAGATATTGATTTACAAATTGCGAAAGTAACAAAATTCAATGTAGACACTAAAAAAGTAGACCTAGATACTGGTTATACATTAACTTACGATACACTTGTAGTATCTTTAGGCAGCCAAACTGGATTCTTCGGTATCCCTGGATTAGAAGAAAATTCAATGGTACTAAAATCAGTAAATGATGCCAATAAAATTAACAGACATATTGAAGACCGCATTAAAGCATATGCACAATCTAAAGATGAAGCAGATGCAACAATCGTTATCGGTGGTGGCGGTTTAACGGGTGTTGAGCTTGTTGGTGAAATTGTGGACAACTTCCCGAAAATCGCTGCAAAACACGGTGTTAACTTTGCTGACCTAAAAATTAAACTTGTTGAAGCTGGTCCAAAAATCTTACCAGTACTTCCAGATGCACTTATCCAACGTGCTACTGAAAGCTTAACAAAACGCGGAGTAGAATTTATTACGGGTACGCCTGTTACTGGTGTGGATGGTAATGTTATTTCTCTTAAAGACCGTGAACCAATCGTTGCAAACACGCTTGTTTGGACAGGTGGGGTAGCTCCACTACCAATCGTAGGCGAATCAGGTCTTGCAGCAGATCGTGGTAAAGCAACAATCAACGAATTCTTACAATCTACATCTCACGAAGATGTATTTGTTATTGGTGACGCATCTGTAGCATTACCAGCTGATGGTGGTCGTCCACTGTATGCTCCAACTGCTCAAGTTGCGTGGCAAATGGGTGAATTCGCTGGCTACAATGTATTTGCACAATACAAAAACCAAGAGATGAAATCATTCTCAGCTGTGAACTCTGGTACACTTGCAAGCTTAGGCCGCAAAGACGCAGTTGCTACGATTGGCGCTAGCAACACAGAGCTTAAAGGTCTTCCAGCAACACTTATGAAAGAAGCGTCTAACATTCGTTATCTAACACATATTAAAGCACTATTCGGCTTAGCATATTAATATTTTAAGGGCATGAATCAATAATTTTATTGAATTCATGCCTTTTTAATGTTGATTAGGGTTACTTGGGCATTCTTTGAGATGGGGGAGCAGAGCAGTTTTAGGGCATACCCGATCACTTTTCGAGTCACCCGAGCGGCTTTAGGGCATACCCGATTACTTTTTCGAGTCACCCGAGCGGCTTTAGGGAATACCCGATCACTTTTTCGAGTCACCCGAGCGGCTTTAGGGCATACCCGATCACTTTTCTGGGTGACCCGAGCAGTTATAGGGAACACCCGATCACTTTTTCGGGTGACCTGAACGGCTTTAGAGCATACCCGATCACTTTTCCGGGTGACCCGAGCAGTTATAGGGAATATCCGATCACTTTTTCGGGTGACCCGAGCAATTTTAGGGCATACCCGATCACCTTTCCGGGTGACCCGAGCAATTTTAGGGAATACCCGATCACTTTTTCGAGTCACCCGAGCGGCTTTAGGGAATACCCGATCACTTTTCCAGGTGACCCTAGCAATTTAGGGCATACCCGATCACTTTTCCGGGTGACCCGAGCAATTTTAGGGCATACCTGATCACTTTTTCGGGTGACCCGAGCGGCTTTAGGGCATACCCGATCACTTTTTCGGATGACCCGAGCGGCTTTAGGGCATACCCGATCACTTTTTCGAGTCACCCGAGCGGCTTTAGGGAATACCCGATCACTTTTTCGAGTCACCCGAGCAGTTATAGTGAATACCCGATCACTTTTTCGAATCACCTGATCAATTTTAGGGCAATTTTGATCTATGGATGCTTCAGATGTGATTGTAGATTGATTGTAAAGGATAGGAAAGCGATAGTAGCGGATAGAAAAGGCAAAGCAATGGATAGGAAGGCCAAAGTGGCGGATAGAAAAGCTGAGGTGGGAAACTTATAGCACAAAAAACACCTCCTGTAATAGGAGGCGCATTGCATTAATCTCGATGAACTTTAAATAGCTCTCTTGTTGTTTTGCGGATTAACCCTGGCAGAATACCAAAGGAGTATGGTTTATAAACTCTTTCTGTCCATTTATGGCCGTCTTTCCCATATACACCCATCGTTACAGAGGGAATGTTTAAAGCTTTTATTTTCTCGAAAGGTAGGGGATAAAGCCTTTCCCATTCTGGAAAATTATGAAGCAACTCATTTAGCTCTTCTTGTGTAGCATGGATAGAGAGGAAGCTTCCATCTGCTAAATATGGAAAAAATCTTTTTACTTGAAATTGTTCACCGGTTTCGCTTGCTACCTCATCTACGGCCTTTGTCACTATTTGCTTTAAGAGTTGATCTCTTGCCATATCTTCCTTCAAGTAGTTATGAGGTAAAAAGGGAGGTGCAAAAAATAAAATGACACGCGGCCTGTGCTCCGGGTCTGCTTTTTGCAATGCATTCACGATTGCAAATGATTGATGGCGCGATTCCTGACCACTGCTCTTTTCTAAGGCTTCCCTCACAATTAAATTTGTATCTATACCCCTTTGATTTAAATACGAGATATATTCTTGGTAAGTTACAATCTCAATATGCCATGAAAGAAGATGCTTTGGAACATTAGAGAATTCAACGTATTTCTCGTATTGTTGCTGCAAGTATGTCTCTGCTTCTAAACAAGCCTGCTGTGCGACAGCCTTGAGTTTATCGACTACTTTATCAGGTGTTTCCTCATATAAAAAGTAATTAAAATAAATATGACTTGTAGAAGCGGTTTGAACAGTATAAGTTTCCTTTGTATCACGTTGATATAGGCAAGTAGGAGGGAGAATTGTTTCTCCTTTAATTTGCTCAGTCAATTCAAAATTATTGTGAATACGCTCCGTTATTTTAGCTGCAATAAAGTTCGGATCGAGGCCACTTAAAGTATCGCCTACATGAACTTCACGACCGTAAATATGGAAGGAGGGGAGAAGCTTTCCTGCTACACCTGTATATACATAACGATGTGGATCATTATTATATAAAGGTGTTGTAAAATCAGTATTTATTGCCATTAGAAAATCTAATCTATGTGCTATTTTTAAACGATTTAGTTCATCCAAGGCATCAATAATCCCATTATGCTCAGATTCCTCACCACCATTTAAAATCAGTAATAAGTTCCCTTGTAATTCTTCAAGATGATTGGAGAAATAATGAATGTTCGCAATATGCACCGCTGCACCACTCTTCATATCAACCGCACCTCGGCCGAATAGCCAATCACCACTTAATGCATCCTGTTGTACATCGACATTGCCCTCATAAGTTTTAAAAAATGCTTCTAACTGCTGCGGTGAAAAAGCATGTTCTTTTAAATTCCCATAGTCTTCTATATCAACTGTATCGAGATGCGAGTGGAAAATAATTGTTTTATGAGTTTCTTTTGGACTTTTAACAAATGCAAAAAGATTTTTACGACCAATCGGATCTTTTTTTACATTATTTGTCCAAAGAAAAGATGGATTTTCTTGATAGTAAGGGAAAGCTCGCATCATATCATAAATAAAATCAATAATTTTCCCTTCACCGGATGTTCCATTAATGCTATTAATATTTATTAGCTCCATCGTCAGCTTTTCGATTTGCATTTCCATTGGTAATTGCCCCTGTTGTCGATTCATGATTATTGCCCCTTTGTTCTACCATTGTAATTTTTTATCATAGTATCGCAAATCTAATATTCCACTATGTGAAATAGAATCCGTAATACGGAATATAGATTCATCATATAAAATATTTTTCAAATCGTCAATTTTCATTTTTAAAAATATTCGATCTTTTTTATAGATTAATATCTATTTAAATAGATAAAAATTCGTTAAAATAAGTGGAAGGAGGAATTGCAATGATTCAGTCGATTGAAAGAGCAATGGTAATAATAAATGTGCTAGCCAAGCATCCTAAACGTTTCTTTTCTGTACAAGAGATTTATAATGAAACAAATTTACCTAGTAGTACTATTTACAGGTTATTATATACATTGGAGAATTTTGATTTAGTCGAAAGAAACGAAGAAAAAAAGGAGTTTCGATTAGGCTATACGTGGCTACAGCTTGGAATGAAAATGTATCATGATACCAATATAAGGGAACAGGCGCACTCATTATTAGAAGAGCTTGCTATTAATGTTCGGGAAACAACCTATTTAAACATTCCAAAACACTTTACTTCGATTATCATTGATCGCGTAGATAGCCCTAAGAATGTTCGCATTATAGATATGATTGGCGAAAAAATCGCTTTTCCTATTGGAGCAGCAAATAAAGTACTTCTTGCATTTATGAAGAAGGAAATACAACATCAATTTTTTGAAACATTAGAAGTGCAAGTGAGAGAAGAGCTTATGGAGCAGCTTCTTAAGATTAAAGAAGAAGGATATTCGATAAGCTATGGGGAAAAAACAAAAGGAACCGTTTCAGTCGCAGCACCAGTGTTAAATTTAGATGGTGAGCCGATTGCAGCGATTAGTGCAGAGTGTTTTGAATATGATACAGATAATGAATCGTTAGAAAGTATTGCGAAACAAGTAACAAAAACGGCACATCAGCTTTCGCATAAATTAGGGCATTCATAAATAGGTCTTTCCAGCTTAGGGAAAGACCTATTTTTGTTTATACAGTTTTATCAATATAAAATCTAGTCTTTGAAGGTAAAATATTGACTAGTAAAAGTATGCTGGCTATAAACAGCATGAGTAGAGCGGCAGATACTACAACAATGCGAATTGAGAAGAATTCTGCAGTAATACCGAATAGTGCTGTAGCTATAATGATGAAAAGAGCTTCGATGAAGCCGTAAATACTCCCGATTCTCCCCATGCTATCAATTGGAATATTATTTTGATAAAAAGTATAAAAGCCAGTATTCGCAAAGGCCGTTGCGAAGGACAAAATAAAACAACCAAAGGAGGCTATAAGAAAAGTATGAGAGGATGTGAAAGCTAAATAACCAACTGCGGTAATAAGTGATCCCATACCAATCAACCAAGCAGTAGGTACTTTTTCAACGATAGCTGTATTCATTATTGAGCCGGCTAAAACTCCAGCACCTGCAATACTTACTAAAATTCCATATTGCCCTTCGGATAACGAAAGTACTTGCTTAGCAAAGGCAGCCTCTAATGAATCCGTTGCTGTCATCATGACAATCATTGCACTGAATAATAAATAGATTGTCATAATATAGCGATGCTGAAGGCTAAATTTGATGACCAAATGCCAATCATTAAATAATAATTTAAAAGAAGATTCATTTTCAATTTTTCTAGCAAGCTGTTTATTGGTATCAACATTCGGCATTCTAATAGTAATACAGGCTGATAAAAATAAAGCTATTGCATTAACATAAATAGCCATATTCGATGATCCGAGTGTAAATAGTAAGCCTGCGATAGCTGGGCCCGTTAAAAATGCCCCTGAATCAAGCAGGCTTCGAAGGGAGTTAAAACGTTTCCTTTGTGCCATGGGTATCAGCTTAGTAATATAAGTCATAGCAGTCGGATGATACATAGAACTCGCTATTGTAATCACAAAGACGAGGAAATATATCCAGATAACAGTAGTAAAGAAGGGCAGCATAACAATAAATATAGATTGAAAAATATTAAGGAAGATCATGAGATATTTTTTATTCATACGATCAATTAAGCTTCCAGCCCAGATGTTTGTAAAGAGTGTGGACAAAGCTCTAATAATATATAAACCAGATACAGCAATTGCTGAATCTGTGAGGTTTAAGACAATGAGATTTAAAGCAATAAAATAAATCCAATTGCCGACGCTAGAAACGCCAATACTACATAATAATATAACTGGATAGCGCCACGATTTTAAATTAGTGTTTATTTTCATAAAAATTCCCCCTAAAAGTTTTTCGCCCGCTCAATCAAGATAAAGTGTCCAAATCTGAACGCAATTACCTAACTGATAAGTAACTAAAAAAATCTCACCCCCAAGACGATTTGTCTTAGGGACGAGATTGTGGAATTTATATTCACGTGGTGCCACCCTAGTTCACTATTATGTCACCATAATAGCCTTTTCAGTACGGCATAACGATTTATGCTTATACTGTTCCTCTGTAACGGGAGCTCCCGTCGCACCATCATCCATGCAGAAATCCAATGCGCTACTCCGAGACTTGTTTCAATAATTCGCTCTTACTCGTTTTCAGCACCCCGAGCTCTCTGGGAAGAACAGCCTTATTTACTCTTCTCTTCATTGTATTTTGCATATTGTAGCATAAATTTATAATTCTGGTAAAGCACAAGTTTTCTGTAGGTATTTCTTAAGCTCTGCTAATATTCCATGGCATGTAATTATGGATTCTACTGTGTCACTTGTTATTTCAAGAGAATGATTCGCATTTTCTATAATAGAAAGATGATGGGGAGAAAGTTGCTCGATTCAAATACCTTAAATGATTTTTTAATGATGAATCCCTTTTAAAGAATGTATATAAATGTTTATGTATGATGTTTTTTATATGTTGTCTTTTAGTTTTAGTTGAACAAATCTCGGTATTTTTATTTAATATGATTGCACAAATCCCATTTTGGATATTCATTTTTTATGATGAATAGAAGTTGAGAAATTTGTTTGAAAAAATGAATTTAATGATTTTGGCAGTAGGTTCAATTCCACTGTTTGTAATTAAGCCTGCATGCCAAAAGCATCATTCACTTGATTGGGTTGAAGGTTATAAATAGGGTGATAGATTGGCACTATCAATTGTTCATTATATAGGATATTATTTGCAATATATTGTTGATATAGTTGCTTTAAGTTAATGATTAGAGAATCTGTTATATGAGGGAATGCAAATAACTCTCAAATTATTCCCTTTTATAATGTTACCATAACAAGGAGGCGAACATTTATGAAGGCTGTGATTATGAATGAGTTTGGTTCTGCTAATGTTTTGCAATATGTAGAATGTCCAATACCCGTTATAAGTTCCGGAGAGGTATTAATACGTACAACCTATACAAGTGTAAATTTTGCTGATATTAAAAACAGAACAGGGAATAAGGGCAAAGCAAATTTCCCAATGATTTTAGGCTTAGATGTAGCAGGGGTTGTTGAAAAGGTTTTTGATGAGAATAGTACGTTTAAAAAAGGAGATCTTGTTATTGCATTTCCGAAAAATGGAGCCTACGCGGAATATGTAGTAGCAAAGGAGCAGCTTGTATTTCGTATCCCTAATGGTGTGCCAGTGGAGAAAGCGGCTGCAGCCCCAACAGTTTTATTTTTATCCTATATGCTGACTCATCAAATTGCACCCATTCAAAAAAATGATGATGTATTAATTCATGCTGCTTCTGGTGGAGTAGGGACAATGCTTATTCAAATGGCCAAAAGCCTTGGAGCAAGAAAGATTATTGGAACGGTTAGCAATATAGAGAAAGCAAGTATTGTTTATGAGCTTGGTGCACATCAGGTGATAACCTATGAGAATTTTAGTGCGCAAGTCAATGACTATACAGATGGACATGGTGTAAATATCATTTTTGATTCCATTGCGGGTAATATAACGGAAGAAAGCTTAAACTGTTTAGCTCCATATGGTACCCTTGTGCAATTTGGGAATAGCGGTGGTAAAGCGGGGCAAATCATGACCTCAGATTTACATAGTAGCTGCCGTAATATCAAGGGCTTTAGTCTAGGAACAACTCGAAATCTAAAGCCAGAGTTATTACAGCAGGTTGCCCAGAATATTTTTACTATATTAAAGAATGAGAGCTTTCAAGTACCAGTTGCTAAAGTTTTCTCATTAGAGGATATGCAAAAAGCGCACAAGTTAATGGAAAGTCGTCAGCATCAGGGAAAAATTTTAATAAAAATATAAAACAATCACCCTCTGTAAGATGAATATACAGGGGGTTGATTGTTATTATTTTCCGTCAGTAACGGTCAAGATGCCACGTTGAAGCATACCAGCAAATCCAGCCATAGCTCTATGTGCTGCTGCCTCACCTACGCGAGCATACGCGACAATTACGGATGAGCCGTCATTTTCTTCATTTGCTAAAAACACAGTTTCACCAGTTGTTCTAACAGCCTTGTCCAAAGCTAATAGAAAAACTGGATCGCCATTCCAAGCGAGGGTATATAAATAACCTGTAGAGCTATCAAGATGACCTGAGCGTAATTGATCGATCTCTGTTCTAGTATAACCTTGCTCCACAACTGCAAGAATGGTATCCTCTTTTATTTGCTCCCCTGAAAAATCTGCCGGCTCACTTATTTCATAAGCCTTCATGTCAGGCTGAGAATCAAAAGTATTTCTATAAAAATTATTTATTTTCTGCGAGTCATTGATTAAGCGACAATTGGGCATGACTCCTGTAGAGCCAGTATAGGTAATCCCATGAGCTAGCCATGCTAAGCCCATACCAACATATGCATTATATCCTGATGAAGGGAAAAACTTACGACCTGAATTTATAGTTACTAAGCCACCTATAGCTACAGAGGCCATTGTTTCGGAGGAGTCTAAGGTTGACCATCTGTCCATCACATATGTTCCGTATTTATATAAAACGTCATATTTTGAATAATCGGTTGCGGAAGCATGGCTTGACATAATATCTAAATATAATCCTAGACCCCCAACATGCAAAATAGGACCATTGACAGCGAAATTAGCAAATTTTTGATTTCTCCAGCAATCAACAGTATCCTCTAAAGCATTGAAACTTGGATTTGCTGTGCTATCCATCCAAGAGGCGATTTGATTGGCCAAAGATTCTGTTGCGAGCAGTAGACGGTTTTGATCAATTGTATCCAAATCATTGTAAACTCGCTCGTAAGCGATCACTAAGCCTGCTAACGCAATACCGCCAGATGGCGAGCCTCCTAAAGTAGCATTGGTGAATAAAAGCGATTGGCCGGAGTTATTCTGTAATCCTTCCATAGCAGTTAAGGTAGCTAAAATTGCTATTTTCACCTGTTCCTTTATGGGAGGAGAAGGGACTTTATCATATAAGCTTGCTAAAAATTGTAATTGATTGCCTAAACGCTGAAAGCGAAGATTAACTTCTTGACCATTGCTTCCAGATCGAATGGCGGCTACTTGTGAATAATTTTCATTATAGGAACAGCCTTCAGGGAAATGCTCATTAAAAAATCGGATAGCTTCATCTAATGTCAATTTTGTGGTCATGATTTCACTCCTTATTTCACTCCTTGATCGTATTTTGAAGGAAAAAGAACTTTCATATATCATTCAACGTATTAAGTTTTTCAACGATTCTTCGTTTACGATAGAGCATGATTCCTGTTTCAGATACATCTTGCATCATCCCCTTATTAGCATAGGCACCGAAAATCATTCCAGCAATAGGAATCATCTGAAAAAGCTTTTTCCAGCCTAGCTGATCTCGATACGTAAAGAATACTTCCTGCCAGCCCTGAAGCTGTGAAACCATGTTTTCCGATGCATGATTAGTATCATGCATAGAAGTAAGCTCCTTTAAAATAGCCTCCTTGCCCACGATATCAGCGGAAGTAAATTGAAGACATTTAACAATAAAAATACGCTCCATTTTATCATTTGGATCATAGCCATGAATAATGGCGATTTCTTGTAAGGTTTTTAAAGCCATTCCTAAAATAAATGGGATATCAATGGCTAATGTAAAGATACCACCAAAGCCAGTAGAAGCACCTTGCACAGTTGCTAATTTCACACGTTCTTCCTGTAGTTTGTCACTAAGAGCAATCATATCCTCTAAAGGCATTTGTCCAATATCGGAAATATCAAAAATATGCTGAAACGAAGAAGTGCTACGAACTTTTTGCATCATGGTCTGTTCATTAATTAAATATTTACCGCCAGATTGAACATAGCTTCCTAACTCATCAACAAGTAAAGCTATCTTATTTTGAAGAAAAGAAGGAGTCATCTTGTCTAAAATTTTAAATGGAATACGTCCTAATTTCTCCCAAAACCATAAATCCTTTTGATCCTTTTCCCAAGCTTGAATTTCTTGCAGATGTTTTTCTAATTGCTCTCGATTCTCCATTATGACGATTCCCCTTTAATAGCATTATCCTGCGTAAAACGGACAGTAAAACTCTCACTTCAAAAATTAAGAGATACACTGTCAGTGATAGCTCGATTTGTTTAACTGCCATTCAGTAGGGATGAGGGAAATTCTTACTGAATGAAGTCTTCTTTATTTACAATACGAGGAAATTTGGTAAAAGGTTTCGATAGTTTAGTGAAATTTTAAAATTAACTAAAATCTATTGATACAGAAGTTTGCCAGACAGAAGCTAGCAAAACAATACCTTCAGTGATCTGATTAAGTGTTAACCCACCATAGCCTATAATGACCATTGCATCTTGAGAAACCTGTTGATAAGAGGCAGAGCATGGATAGACAGCAATACCTACTTGCATGGCTAGCTGTATGGCATTTTGCTCAGTAAGCCATGATGGTAATTTGACAACAATATGAAGCCCTGATTTTTCACCAATTACCTTAAATTCCTCTGAAAAATGCGCATGTATAGCTTCAAGTAAAACCTGTTGCTTTTTACGATAAATTGTACGCATTTTAGCTAAATGCTTATCGAATAATCCCTGTGCAATAAACTCGGCTAAAGCAAGCTGGTCAATTTTTGACACAACTGATTTTTGATTTTGATGAAAAAGCATATAATCATCCACTAATGAATGAGGTAAAATCATATAACTTATACGCAGTGATGGAATAAGTGTTTTAGAAAACGTGCCAAAATAAATAACACGCTGAAGCTGATCCATTTTCGCTAAAGAGGGGATAGGAAGTCCCTTAAAGCGAAATTCCGAATCATAATCATCCTCAATAATAAAGGCCCCATTAGATGTAGCCCATTGCAAAATAGCAGCGCGGCGCTCAATAGGCATAACCATTCCAAGTGGGAACTGATGTGCAGGTGTTGTGTATATCAAATGTAAAGATTCGTTGGGGATTGTAATACCTGATTTATCAACAGGAATAGCATGGGCGAACAATCCACATTGCTGTACTGTTGAACATACCCGTTTAAAGCCAGGGTCTTCAATGCCTACATGTGCGTTCAAGCCAAAGAAATGGCATAATGCCTGAAGCTGATTTTGTGTACCACTATAAACAAACACCTGCGATGCCTCACATTGTACGCCTCTTGAACGTGCCACATAACGTGCAATCTCTTCACGCAATGTCCATTCACCTTGCCAGGGACTAATTATTAAATTTTCCATATTCAAGTGTTTTTTCAACAACTTATACCAGCTAGTAAAAGGGAAAGCACCTTTATCCACATGTCCGTTGTGAAAGTCATAGTTAATCGTATGTGAGGTAGCTGTTGATGCTGAGAAGGAGTGTTCCTGTAAATGCTGGTCCCATTCAAATTCAAAGGGAGCAATAAAATAGCCTAAGCGCTCCTTACTATAAATATATCCTTCAGCTAGTAATTGCTCATAGGCCTCCTGTGCCGTATGTATACTAACATTCAATGTTTTAGCAAGAGCTCGCTTGGAAGGAAGTTTATCCTGCGCACAAAGCTTTTTGTTGATGATAGCTATTTTGATTTCTTCATAGATTTGAATATATTTTGCTGTATCTTTAGTAAATGAAATGGAAAGCTCCATCATGCACCTCGTCTGGTATGGTGTATTTTTTGATATTTGGTTCTATCTATCATATCAAAATTGCCGTTTAATAGTTAAAAAAGGAGTGAAGCCACATGAATTTTATTGTATTAGAAAATGAAGTAGTCTTACTAAGACCACTGGAAAAAGGGGATGTACAGGGTATTTTAGAGGCTGCTAGTTTTCCGGAAATATGGCTACACATGTCTACAGTTATTGAAAATATAGAGGATGTGAATGGCTTTGTGGATAGTGCCTTAGCGACTAAAAATGAGAAAACAGAATTTCCATTTGTCATTGTAGATAAGGTATCTGGACAGATTATCGGTTCAACTAGATTTATGGATATAGATGATAAACATAAACGGCTCGAAATAGGTACGACATGGCTGATTCCAGCTTATTGGAGGACTGCTATTAATACAAGCTGTAAATATTTGTTATTGCAATATTGTTTTGAAATCTTAAGATTGCAACGTGTGCAAATTAAAACAGACCATGAAAATTACCGTTCTCAAAAGGCAATTGAGCGCATTGGAGCAATAAAAGAGGGGGTTTTACGTAATCATATGATTCGTAAAGATGGTACGATTCGTCATACAGTTATGTACAGTATAACAAAGGAGGATTGGCCAGAGGTTAAAATGAAATTACAGCAATTATTAGATTAATCTCCTATTAATTAGGTAAAATATAGTATTTAATTACGCTATATATCTATCTTTATCTAAAAAAGTGTTGAAAATAAAATGGAAGGGTAGAATACCTAAAACTTGAAAGAGGGTAATCTACTTGAAACCAAAATTGACACTAAGGCAAATTTACGGTAATCATGCTGTGTATACACCAAGAACGCCGTACAGTGATAATCCCTGGATGATGGATGATCCACATAAACTAGACGCCTTAACATCTAGGGAAGTGGCAATAGCAGATATACCTGTGTTAGTACATCGTGCCACGCAAACAGTAAAAGCACAAGAGCTTCATGAATTAGCAGGGATACCATGGGTGGAACAGCCTTATAGTTATGATACGCAAGAGGAATATATTGCACAGATTCAAGCTTGGTGTGAAGAGGGGAAAACTATTGTCTGCCAATATATTCATGATACAGAGCATATGAATCGGGATTGCTATTGGATGGACGCGGAGAAATTTAATGAGCTAAATACAAAAGCATATATTGATCATTTAATTGATAGCAAATTTGTTCCTAGTCGCTTAAATGTGGAAACATATAGACTTTCAGATGCTATTAAAAATTGGCAGCCACCTGTCGTTTTGAAGCCGGGTGATGATTCCCCTACATCAGGAGGATATGGGGTCATTATTTGCCAGAATAAAAATGAGCTCACAGATGGGTTGCGACAGTTTCGTATGACTGATACAGAGAGCGTTATTATTGAGGAGCTATTACAGACAAAGGATAACTATAGCTGTCAGTTTGTTTATTCTGATGAACTAGGTATTCAGTTTTTAGGAGCTTCTCAGCAAATAACAGATGATAATGGTATCTATGAAGGAAATATTATCATTGATAAAGTACCGAAAAAGGTTATTGAGGCGGGACGACATATTATGGAAAGAGGAGTAGCGGAAGGCTTTGTAGGAGTGGCAGGATTTGATTTAATTGTTACCGAGGCTGGAGACGTTCAGGCAATAGATTTAAATTTCCGGCAGAACGGCTCAACCTCTATGCTAATGTTTCATGATGCACTAGGTAAGCCCATAAATAAATTTACCTCCTATGTAGCACAAAATCCACGACAAAATGAACCCTTTTATCAAACGATAAAAAAATTCATAGCACAAGGAGTCCTTTTCCCATTATCCTTCTATGATGGTGACTATTTTTCTGAGCCTGTTGAATCGAGATTTGTGGGAATCTGGTATGCTGATACTTTAGAGAAAATTGAAATATATGAACAAGGATTATTATATTAGAAAAAGAATGGTCATTAGTCGACCATTCTTTTTTTATAGATAAATGCTGTGATAATCCAAGCGAAAATTGACCAAACAATGATTGTAACAATCGGGATAATCACATCTGTTGTTGAATAGCTTCCCTCTAAAGCCTCTGCTAATAGTACCAACTGGGAGCTTGGTAACCACTCCATAAATTTCAAAGCTGGGTAAATTGTTGATAATGGTGAAGCATAAGAGCCTAATGGGAAAATTAGAATAACAGGTAGGATGATTATAGATCCTTCCATAATAGACTTCGCAAATAATCCACACAATGTTCCAAGTGCAATATAGAACACAGATGAAAGCATTAAAGCAATAGCTATGATGAATATGTTGGCAGGATTATAGCCCACAAGAAAAATAGTGATTCCCACTACTATCATTGTAACAATAAAGACAAACAAGCTTTTACCAATTAAAATATCTCCAAGTGAAGCAGGGGAAAGCATTAAATTACGAAGTGTATTTTTTTCTTTCTCCTCAGCAATTAAACAGCATTGTACATAGGCAGTCACCATAGAAAAGCCTATATTAATTGGTAGAAAATACTCGCTGATAGAAGAGATTCCAGTTTTGTTATAAAAAAATGCTAAAACAAATGGTACAAATATCATAAGAGATACTGCATAGTTCCGTGAAAACTCCTTATAATCCTTCATAAAAATAGCCTGAATACGTGTCATTGAAATGTTCATACTAAATCACTCCCTGTTATTTGCATAAAAATATCACCCAGTGTAGGTTCGTTTGTATAAATACGAGAAACTTCGTTAGATTGCATCCATTCATACAATTTTGATGCATCTTCTGAGCCATTTTGAATAACGGCAACCTCACCATTTTTTAATTCGACTGTGATGGATTCATCGCCAAATTTCTTTTTCAATTCTTTTGGTGAGCCCATTGCCCGAATTTTTCCTTTGTGTAAAAAGGCTACACGATCACAAAGTATTTCTGCTTCACTCATATCATGAGTTGTTAAAAAGATGGTAGTTCCCATTTCATTTAATTTACGTAAACCATTATAAATATGCTGTGTATTAACAGGGTCGAGTGCGGAAGTTGGTTCATCTAAAAATAATAAATCGGGTTTATGCATGATTGCTCGTGCAAGTGTTACTCGTTGAATCATGCCTTTAGAAAGCTGACTAACCTTCTTTTTACGCTCAGTATATAAGTTAACAAAATCCAAAGCCTCTTTTACAGCTGTTTTAGATAATTGGTATAAATCACTATATAGAAATAAGTTTTCCTCGATTGATAATCTAGTATACAAACCGCTATTATCTGTTAAAATGCCAAAGCGTTTACGATTTTGGCTTTTTTTCATTTCATTTGCTGGACGACCAAATAATAATACATCACCATCTGTTTTGTCTGTTTGTGCAGTTAGTATTTTAATAGTAGTTGTTTTTCCAGAACCACTCGGTCCCAAGAAACCAAAGATTTCTCCTTTTTGAATCTTAAAGGAAACATCCTGTAAAGCTGTTTCCTTATGAAATATCTTTTTTAAATGTTGAACTTCAATCACTGTGTTCATGTGTTAACCTCCTGTGTGTTGTTGATGTCTACACTATAAATGACAATCAAGAACACAACAGTAAATTAAAGGTGAAAGGCGGAAAAATGATCTTTAATGGAGAGATATTTCATCTGACAGGAGTCGTTTATTTCCTGGGAAATCTCCTAAATTCCGAGTATTTCCTTTAAATCTGCTAGCTTATTTTTCGACAGTGGTACTATTGTTTTTTCAGTGCTGTTAAGGGAAAGACTGTAGCTATTACGAGTCCATGTGATGATTTCACGTACCTTTTGTAAATTGACAATATATGAGCGATGACTTCTAAAGAAGCCAAATGGTGTCAATTTTTGCTCAAGCTCATTTAAAGATAATGTACATGGATAAGCTTCACCTGCAACATATACAGAAACAGATCCTTCAACACTTTCAATGTAATCAATTTCTGGAGGATTAAATAAAATGATTTTGTCATTCCTTTTTGTTGGGATTTTATCAAGTCGAATTGGAGCATTTTCAATTGAAGGAATAATCATTTCTGATTCATCATCTTTTACATCTAATGCATGTAAGCCATTTGTATCTAATCTATATATTTCTGTACTCGAAATAATTAAATTTTCCATGTTATTTGATAGCAAAATAATTTTTTTCTTCTGTTTTTGAAGAGCATCCAATAATTGCTGAACATTTTGCTTTGAAAATTCATCAAGATTTTGAAATGGCTCTTCTAACACTTGTATTGGTGCTGGATGTAGATAGGTATGAATGAGCTTTAAGCGCTGCTTTTCACCATTTGAAAGCTTGTCAATTCTTCTATCTTTTTGCTCCACTAAAGCAAATAATCCTAATAAATCTTCCGTTTTTTCAGAATGAGCATTAAAAAGCTTTATGCAAAATCGGATGTATTCTCGAACTGTTAGTCGCTCATACAAGGCACTTTCACGAAAATGTGTAAAAGCTTCATGGTGTTTCACAAACCAATTCATTAAAGTATGTATTTTAGAAACATCCGTATAAATACCTATAATACTATCTGATTGCAAGGATAGCCTTAAACTTGGATAAATAACATTGCCCCCTTCAATATAAGGGTCAATAATTATTTCCTCATTTTGCTTCATTTTGTTGTCCCCCTTGATCTTGCTGGTTTTCTATAAATTTGATGATATCGAAATGTGCTTGCAAATAGCTTTCATAACAATAGTTCGGATTATAACAGTCCATAAAACCATGTAGACCAATAAATTGTTTTGTTTCAACTGTTGGTAATTGATTAAGCGTTTCCTTTATTTCATGAACATTAAAGCTACTCTCAGTACTAGGGAAAATAACAAATGTTGGACATGCTGGTATGACATCAAGGTATTGACGAATACGTGATCCATACACGCAAATTACCCTATGTAATGGGAGAGAGGATAGCCTCCAAGCTAATGTTGCACCCACACTATATCCTATTAACACGACCTCATCATATTTCTTCTTCGCTTCTAGCAATCTGTGAGTAAGTAGTTTAAGAGGCGCATCAAACCCAACATTATTGTTGAAATATAAATATGCCTCTTGTTCTTGTTTGTAGGTAAATGTTTTATTTTCTGGATATAAAGATATGCATTCAACCTTAGTGTTAGTATTTTCATATGCTGTAGCTTGCATTTTTATAAAATCATTAATGCCATATATTTCATGTAGAATAAATACTTTTCTCTTCATTTTGACCTCAATTTGACTTTTTATAATAGTGTACCAAAAAGAAAATATAGTGTATATTTTTAGAAAATTTTAGGATTGTATTTATTATTGTAGAAAAATTATTCAGGAGTAAAAATGCAATTTGCAAAATCTAAATAAAGAAAAAATTTTTTGACTTTTTTTATTTTGGGTGGTAAAACTAGCTTTATCTTTTACAAGGAGGATGAGTGGAGTGAAATATCAATCAATCAATGTGAATGGTAGCGAGTTACATTTCGCTGATTACCCAGGAGAGAAAGGTACAATTATCGCGGTACATGGTCTCACAGGTAATCACATGCAAATGCATTATTACGCGGAGTTGCTAAAGGGTGAATATCGTTTTATATCTGTAGATTTAAAGGGGCGTGGCAAAAGTGCTTCAGCCGCGGTAAATACAGGAATCGAATTACATACACAGGATATTTTAGCTTTAATAAATGCATTGAACATTGAACAACCAATTCTAATGGGTTATTCAATGGGAGCATTTATCATGGCGAATGTTGCTAGTAAACGTAACGATGTCAAAGGGGTAGTTTTACTTGATGGGGCAGCAACCTGCACGGATCATCAGCGTAAAATTGTTGAACCTTCACTTGGTCGTATTAGCAAGCAATATGAAAATGCCGATGCATATATTCAAGAAATTAAAGAAATCTATGGTCGACTTGGAGTTGAGTGGACTGATCATTTGGAAAATGTAGGTCGCTATGAGATTGCAGAAAAAGATGGACATTGGGAAAATAAATCTGATGAAGAGAAAATACGTCAAGATTTCCAAAGTTTTTATGCCTATAAACCAGAGGAAGTTTTCAAAAATATAGCGTGCCCAGTTCTTTTAATTCATTCTACAGGGGAAATTGGCGCTATGCCTGCGTTATTTTTAGCAGAATCCTATGCTGAAACATTGATAAATGCTAAAAATATTTGGAAATACACATCTAGCAGCAATCATTACACATTAGTCTTTGAAGAAAGAAAAGATGTAAATCCAGTAATTCAATGTTTTTTAGAGAATTTATAAAAAAACTATTGCAGATTTTTAAATTTTGTGTAAATAATTAAATAACTAAAATAAATGCCTATCGAGCAGCCATAGAAAAATAACCTTTTTCTATTTTCCCTGCTTGACTGTTGGCTACACTTTTTCTAAATGTACGGGTAAGTCCGTGCTTTAGGCGAAGTGTGGCCTTTTTTTATTCAACTTTAATGGAAAAGGGGAGTTACTAAATGACAACAGGCTTAGCGTATTTCAAAAAGGTTTATGGTGTTGTACCTGGCTGGGTACAAAAAATGCACGATTATAATCCTGCAATGCTTGATCATTATACTGCGCTTCGAGGTGCAGCGATGGCACCAGGGGCTCTTTCAGTGAAAGAGAAGGATATTCTGTTAGTTGGTATAAATGCCGCAAGATATTATGCGCGTAGCATGGTGTATCACACAAAGGGGGCAGTAGATGGTGGCGCTACATTAGATGAGCTAATTGAGTATTTACTTGTAGCCTTTAACTTTGGCGGAGAAAGAGCATTACAACTAGGCTTGCAATCCTTTGAATATGCCCTAGAGCTAACAAATACGGATGCAGATAAGCTTCCACATGAAGCATCAACCATTGATATTGTACGTTACTACAGTACATTCGCCTCAACAGAGAAAAGTGAAGCATATTTTGAAAAATTACTGTCTTATTTGACAGCAAATGATGAAAACGCTTTAAAGCAAGAACTTCTTAACGGTAATGTGGTATCAACACAAATGAAACACATCTTAATGACAGGGATATACACAACTATTTTAAAAAATAAAGAAACAGATGATTGGGCTAAAAAATCGAGGGATGTAGGTGTAGTGGAAGCTGAATTAGCAGAGCTAGGCTATATTTGCCTACTGACAGCGGGCATACCTTCTTGGTTTGAACTAAGTGATGCCCTTATTCAAAAATAACGGAGTGAGTACAATGAAAATTTATGATTCTGTAGAGCAAGCATTAACATGCGTGAAGAGTGGGCAAACAATTATGGTTGGTGGATTTGGTTTAGTGGGAGGTCCCCTAACTTTAATTGATGCTCTTGTGGAACTAGATGTAAACAATTTAACTATTATTAGCAATAATCTGGGGGAAAAAGGAAAGGGTCTTGGTAAATTATTAGAGCAAAAGAAGGTAAGAAAGGCTATTGGCTCTTATTTTACTGGGAATCGAGATGTCGGTGAGGCATTCCAACGAGGTGAAATTGAAATTGATTTACTCCCTCAGGGTACTTTAGCTGAATCAATCCGAGCTGGTGGTGCAGGGATTGGTGGTTACTATACCAAAACTTCCGTAGGAACTGACTTAGCAAAGGGCAAGGAAACAAAAATGATCGACGGTGAGGAGTATGTGTTTGAAAGAGCACTGAAGGCAGATGTAGCTATTATTCGTGCTCATAAGGCAGATAAGTTAGGAAACTTAATATACTACAAAACTGCACGAAACTTTAACCCTTTAATGGCGACGGCAGCTAGCACTGTAATTGTTGAAGTAGATGAATTAGTAGAGCCTGGTGAATTAAATAGCGATGAAATTATAACTCCGCATTTATTTATAGATCGCATTATTTTAGCGAAAAAGGTTTTAACGAGGGAGGGTGTAGTAGAAAATGATTAATCCAATTCAAGAGCAAATAGCACAAAGAGCGGCAAAGGAAGTGCAGGATGGACAAATTATCAATCTAGGGATTGGCATTCCTACATTAGTGGCTAAATACGTTGACAATAACAATGTCTTCTTCCATACAGAAAATGGAATGCTTGGCGTAGTTGGTGTGGATGAGAAGGATATTGATCCCAATATCGTAAATGCAGGAAAAATGCCAGTTGGGGAGGCAATTGGTTCTTCCTTTTTCGATAGTGCAGAATCATTTGGCATGATTCGTGGAGGCCATGTTGATGTCGCAATATTAGGAGTGCTTCAGGTAGATGAACAGGCACGAATCGCAAACTGGGCAGTTCCAGGGAAAAATATTATTGGTGTTGGTGGTGCAATGGATTTATTAATAGGAGCTAAAAAGGTCATTGTCACGATGTCTCATACTTCAAAGGATGGGAAAAGTAAAATTTTAAAGAATTGTACATTCCCAATCACATCCACAAGAAGCGTAGATACGATTATTACTGAGCTAGCTGTCTTTAAATATATTAAAGGGCAATTACATTTAGTTGAATTAATGCCAGGAGTTACATTAGAACAAGTACAGAAAAGTACAGAAGCAAGTTTTGTGAATGCTTTGATATAGGGGGAGGAAACATGAGAGAAGTTGTTATTATAGATGGCGTTCGTACAGCTATTGGTAAACTGGGTGGTTCATTAGTCAATGAAACAGCAGATCATCTTGCTGAAAAAGTAATTCGTGGTCTACTAGAACGAACAAAATTAGATTCAGCCATTATTGATGAGGTAATTTTGGGACAAGCCAAGCAAAGTGCTGATCAATCGAATGTGGCACGTGTGGCTTCATTAAGAGCAGATTTACCAATTACTGTATCAGGGTATACAGTACATCGTCAATGTGGATCTGGGTTACAGTCCATTAATAATGCTGCCCAACAGATTGCTCTTGGCTACAGCGACATCATTATTGCTGGAGGGACAGAATCAATGAGTACGGCGCCATATTATTTGCGTAATGCTCGCTATGGATATGGTGTAGGAAATGCTTCGATTTTAGATCCGAATACAGAAAGTCAGCCAGGGTCACAGCCCTTTGAGGTATATGGTATTACAACAATGGGTGAAACAGCAGAGAATTTAGCTGAGAAATATGCTATTACCCGTAAGGAACAAGATGCCTTTGCTCATCGAAGTCAGGAGCGAGCAGCTTATGCTCAGAAAGAAGGGTATTTTACAGAACAAATTGTTCCGTATGAAGTGAAAAAACGAAAATTAGTGGAGATTTTTAACGTTGACGAACATCCCTTTTTAACAAGTGAAGAGAAGTTAAATACACTAAAGCCTGTTTTCCGTAAAGAGGGGTCTGTGACTGCTGGAAATAGTAGTGGGCGTAATGACGGTGCATCTGCATTGCTATTAATGTCCAAAGAGAAAGCATTAGAGCTAGGATATCGACCAAAGGTAAAAATCCTTGCCCAGGCTGCTGCGGGTGTAGACCCAGCAATCATGGGAATTGGTCCAGTCCCATCAACAATCAAAGCTTTAAAGCAGGCGAACTTAACCATTCAGGATATTGATGTAATTGAATTAAATGAAGCATTTGCCGCCCAATCAATCGCAGTAATCACGGAACTTGGATTAGATATCAATCGTGTTAATCCCAATGGTGGTGCTATTGCAATGGGACACCCAATCGGTGCAACAGGTGCCATTCTAATGACAAAGCTTATTCATGAGCTAGAACGAACAGGTAAGCGATATGGGCTAGTCACTTTATGTATAGCTGGGGGACTTGGCATAACAACAGTCGTTGAAAATTGTCAGCTATAAATAAACACCGAGTATTTTGACTCGGTGCTAGATATTTAGTGATCCTTTTGAATTTTTTCTAGGTATCGTTTTTGTGCAGATTTTAGTGCCACTACAACAGAGCCGCTTGAAGGAGCATAATAGTGTTCATCTACACGAGCAATTAACTCGTCAATATTGGCTGTAAGATCAAAGCCAATTAACATACGTTTAAAGAAATCTTGGGCAAGTCCGGTGATAAATGTAAATTCTGCATCAATAATTTGATGAGTTTCTTTATCAATTTCTAACACAATGCCAGCATGTTTGTACATTTCATACATGGATGTGCCTTGGGGAGCTTTTGCATAAGCAGTCACTAAAATACTAGTTAGTTTTTGCAAGGAAATGACCTCCAAAATGGATAGATTGTGATTATAGTTTATCATCTTTTATCGTTTAAGAGCCACTTCCCAAAAATTACTTAGTCATACACAACAAGGGGGAGAATAGTATGGAAAAGTTAACGAATTTTTTCACAAACATCATGAAGAAATATTTGCCAGATCCTTTTGTATTTGCAATTGGGTTAACATTGGTAACATTTGTTTTAGCATTAGTTATTGAAGATATTAGCTTTGTAGATTTAACGACTGCCTGGGGTGGCGGATTTTGGGATTTACTAGCATTCACAACACAAATGGCCGTTATTCTAGCAATGGGTTATGTGCTAGCTACAGCCCCCATCACTGATAAATTTTTAAATAAAATTGCCAGTATGGTTCATACACCTAAGACTGCAATTATAGTAGCAACACTCGTAGGTGGTATCGGTAGTTATTTAAACTGGGGTTTTGGTTTAGTCATTGGTGGGATTATTGCGAAAAAATTAGCATTACAAGTTAAGGGAGTTCACTATCCATTAATTATTGCTGCAGCATACTCTGGCTTTACTTTTTATGGATTAGGTTTATCAGCCTCTATTCCAATACTCATTTCAACACCAGGTCATTTTTTAGAGGATTCAATGGGCCTAGTTACACTTTCTGAGACAATTTTCAGTGTACCGATTATTTTAACTACAATTGTTCTTTTAATTACATTACCTTTATTTAATGCGATGCTACACCCTAAAGATCCAAGTAATGTGATTGAAATTGATCCTGCATTGTATGCGGATCAGCCTAAGGCAAAGTTAAATCTATTAGAAGAGAATACGCTAGCTAATAAATTAAATAATAGCCGTATTTTAGCATATGCAATAGGTATTCTTGGACTCATTTACATTGTTATTTATTTTACAAATGGCAGTTCGCTAAATTTAAATATATTAAACTTCATTATTTTATTCGTAGGAATTATTTTACTAGGGACACCTGCACAATATGCGGAGCATTTAGCAGATGGTATTAAAACGATTTCAGGGATTGTACTTCAATTCCCATTCTACGCAGGTATCATGGCTATTATGGCTGCTTCTGGTTTGGTAGATACGATTGCCAAGGTATTTGTGGATTTATCAAATGAACAAACATTACCGTTTTGGGGCTTAATTAGTTCCTTCTTTATAAATTTCTTTGCACCATCTGCGGGCGGGCACTGGGCGGTTCAAGGACCATTCATGATTGATGCAGCAAAAGAATTAGGAACATCATTAGCAGAGACCTCCATGTCTGTCATGCTAGGGAATGCATGGAACGATCTAGTACAGCCATTCTGGATATTACCAGCACTAGCACTTTCTCGTTTAAAGCTAAAAGATATTATGGGCTTCCTTGTAATGATTATGTTCTTTGTTGGACTCATCTATATTATTGCAACTTTAGCTTGGTCATACTTATTCTAGTAGACAGAGAGCCTTTATCTTCATTCAGCAAATGTTTTTTGTATCGAAAGCATAGCGGCAGATACAATTATGCTAAGGCGAAATTGATTTGAAGGCTCTTCAAACAAGGAGGAGTACGAATGTCTATCATGTATCAAGCCCTTTTAGTAGATGGGGCTTTAACAAAAAAGGATAAAGCACTAATAATGGTCGGGTTATTTGCAGCTAGACGTGAAGAAAAAGAAATGATGTATTGTGTAGAGCTAGCAGTTGAAGCTGGCAATAGCGTTGTTGAAATTTCGGAGCTTATTGCATCAGCTATTATTTCAAGAGGTATTCCAACTTGGTTGTCTGGTATAGAGGCGATTGCATATGCAATTAGTCTTTCAGATGAAAGTAAAATCCATCTAGTAAGTAAAGATGATGTGGCTACATTTTCTTCACAACAGGAATGTATAAACTACTATCAATCAGAGTTTGAGGTTGTGCCGAATTGGATTCAATATTTAATTGAATATGCACCAGATATATTGTTGAAGTATAGCAATCTTCGTACGATTTCTCTACGTGATGGGGCAGTATCACGTTTGTTAAAGGAATTATTATTATATGCCATTAATGTCTGTGATGCATATGACAAGGGGATTTCTATCCATAAATCAAATGCCTTAGTACTTGGGGCAAATGCTGTTATGTTTGATGAGATCAAAGCTTTGTGTATTTATGCAGTTGGTTTAAAAGCCATTTGGAATGATACTGATAGAAAGGCTTAAAAAGGGGATTTAACCATGAAACGAGTTCTAATCATCGGTGGGGGCTTTATGGGCTCTGCATTAGCAAAATATTTAGAGCAAAATAATGTAAGCGTATTCCTATATGAGCCAGATGTAGAAAGATTGCAACAGTTAAAGGAACAGCCTGAATTGCAAAACATTACTTTACTGCATCAACTTGAAAAAATAGATGGTTTAAATTATGTCATAGAAGCCATTATAGAAAATTTACAGGTCAAACAAACCTTATTCGAACAATTAGATTCATTCTTTTCAAATGATATAACGTTTTGTACCAATACATCGAGTTACCTTATTAGTGATGTTGCTGAAAAAATGGTGCATAAAGAGCGTTTGATAGGAACACATTTCTTTTCACCGGCTCATATTACGCCTTTAGTAGAGGTCATTCCTAGCCCTTATACAGCAATGGAAATAGCAAATGATATAATGCTGTTTTTACAAGGTACTAAGAAAAAACCTGTACTACTAAAACGAGAAATTGAAGGCTTTGTAGCGAATCGTTTACAAAGTGCACTTGCACGAGAGGCAATGTCATTAGTTGAGAGGGGAATCGTTTCTGCGGAGGAGTTAGATTTTATCGCTAAAATGAGCTTAGGTGTTCGCCTAGCAGATACGGGACCACTCGAGCAACGAGATATTAACGGACTAGATACACATTATGCAATTGCCAATTATGTTTATCCAACGTTGGAGAACGGGACAGAACCTCTGATAATCCATCAAGACAAAATCAATGCTAGACAATTAGGTATGAAAACAGAGCAGGGTTTTTATAATTGGTCATCCATTGATAAACAACAATACTTAGCAAAAAAGGAAAAGACATTGAGGGATATTATTAAGATAATTCAGTAGTAGCCGCTGTGACGATGTTAAAAGTTGAATAGGAGTTGACCTGAAAGTATGGAATACCAAGCATTAGTAAAATGTACATCAAAGAAAAAGGATGTTCAATTTAAAACATATAAAGTTCCTGAATTAAAACACAATGAGTGTTTACTAAAGGTAAATGCAGTTGGAGTATGCGGTAGTGATCTTCATATGTACGATGGCCATGGTGGATATGACTGGGTCAGTTATCCATTAGTACTAGGACATGAAGTCACAGGTGTGATTATGAAAATAGGTGATGATGTTAATCCATCTCTCTTAAATAGACGAGTAGTTGTTAATCCTTATAAGAGCTGTGGTGTTTGTGATTTTTGTAAGAGCGGTGACACGAATTGTTGCGATTTTAATGACTATAAATTTGTAAAAACACCTTCTGAGGCATTGCGTTATGGATTCCGTGAAGATGGCGGTATGGCAGAATATATGGTAGTAGATAGCAATAACATTATTGTTATAGATGATGCAGTATCCGATCAGGTGGCAGCAATCTCAGAAGCATTAGCGGTAAGTTATACCGCAGTGCTAAAGATTCCAGAGTTTGAGAAGAAATCAATACTGGTAGTTGGACCAGGACCGATAGGATTAGGTGTAGCAGCTATATTAGTTGGTTCAGGAAATAAAGCAGTTCATATGCTAGGCGTACTAGCGGATCAAAGCCGTCTACAATTAGCGAAACATATAGGGGTGCAAAAAACGTTTACCTCTTCAAATGATTTAATTCATGATATGTTTTCTGGTTATGATGCGATTATTGATTGTTCGGGTCATCCAACTATCCCGACTGAGGCAATTCGTGTACTCAAGCGAGGTGGACAACTTGTACTAGTAGGTATTAATTCAGTTGAGTTTTCTGTGCCGATGGATCAAATTGTACGTGGTGAGATTATGATTAAAGGAAGCTATGGCATTACACAGGAGAATTACGAAGCTATATTGCAGATGGCAGCAAATCCAAACTTCCCTTTTCAACAACTGGTCACTTGTACAGTGCCATTTAAAGACAGCATACAGGGCTTTGAAAGTGCGTTAAATAAAGTAAGCGGCAAAGTCGTTATTGATTTTAAGGAGGAAAAATAGATGAAAATTGTTGATTTAACTTTAGAAATTTATGACGGCTTAGTTTCATACACATCCCACCCTCCAATTGCTATTCAAGAGGAATCTACATTTGAAAACTCTGGTCATCGTTATATTGAACCATGTGAGGGTTTCGAATCACGCTTTTTACGTATGTCAGACCATAGTGGAACACATATTGATGCACCGATACACTTTATTAGAAACGGTGAGTCGACCGCTGAAATGGACTTAACTAAGACATTCGGCGAAGCTGTCTTATTAGATGTATCATCTATTAAAAAACCATATGAGCCAGTAACGGCAGAATTGTTAAAACATGCAGAAAAAACACAGGGGATTGCTGTAAATCCCGGTGATATTGTCATTGTGCGTACACGAACGGAAAAATGGGGAGAGGGAGACTTTTTTGCAGAGCATGCATTCGCAACCTGTGCAGGTGATTGGTTGCTGGAGAGGCAAGTGAAATGTATTGGTCTAGATTTAGCCAATATTGATGTACATGACAATATGAAACGTGAGGTACATTTAAAGCTGTTAAGTGCACCTATATATATAGTAGAAAACCTAGTAAATCTTGAACAACTACCTTTGCATGAACATTTTACTTTTATGGCGTTACCACTTAAATTAAAAAATGCAACAGCCTCACCAGTAAGAGCTGTTGCATTTCTTAAATAACTAGCATTTTAAAGTCTAGTGAAATAAGAACAATTTCAAAAGATAAATAAAAAGTTCAAAATGAGGCTGGGACAAAACCCTTCTCTAAACTAAAAAGCCGGTGAAATTTTACAATCAGTAAAATTTCACCGGTTTTAAATTTTTTTCATAAAAAAAATAAGGACCACTTCTGATAAAATTAAGTCACCACAACAAAATTATACAGAAAGAAGG
>NZ_JBYTBB010000041.1:0-50458 GCF_058788755.1 Lysinibacillus sp. FW301-JW8 | reverse complement strand
GAAAGCAAAAAGCTCGGTTTCCCCCAAGAAACGCTCAGGTTAGAAAACAAAAAGCTCGGTTTCCCCAAGAAACGCTCAGGTCAGAAAACAAAAAGCTCGGTTTCCCCAAGAAACGCTCGGGTATGAAAGCAAAGAGCTCGGGTCTCCTCAAGAAACGCTCGGGTTCAAAAACAAAAAGCTCGGTTTCCCCCAAGAAACGCTCAGGTTCGAAAGCAAAAAGCTCCGATTCTCTCAAAAACAGCTCAGATACAAATACTCAAATCTGCTCAATCAGTTTCTGTAAATCATCTTTTGAACGAGGCAGCTTAATGTTTTCATTCAATAATTTTTTTCGCTGTAAAGCAAGCGCCATTTCAAAGACCCAGGGACGTTCCAGATGGGCTCGTTGAAGTAACTCCTCTTGATAAAACATCTCAACAGGGTCCCCGTTATAGATGATTTTTCCACCCTCCATAACAATTATTTGATCTGCCCATTCATAGGCCAATGGGATGTCATGGGTCGCCATTAAAATGGTACGATTCCCATTTTCTAATTTAGCTAAATACTGTAAAACTTGTGCAGCATAATAATTATCGAGTCCTGCGGTAGGCTCGTCTAATAATAAAACAGTTGGCTCCATCGCTAGTACGCCTGCCATAGCTACCCGCTTTTTTTGACCTACACTTAAAAAATGTATTGGTTTATCGAGTAGTGCTTCCACCTCAGTTTGTGCTACTGCCCAAGCAATTTTCTCTTCAATTTTTTCAGTGGTCCAGCAGAGGTTCAAAGGTCCAAATGCAATATCCTGCTTCACTGTACCAGAAAACAACTGATTGTCTGCATCCTGAAAAACTATGCCAACCTGTTGACGTAATTCTTTTAATGCTTTTCTACTATAATTAAGAGCCTTGCCACAAAAGGCTATATTTCCAGAAGTTGGCTTGAGAATGCCATTGAGATGCTGAAATAAAGTCGATTTTCCTGCTCCGTTATGACCTAGTAGGGCGATTTTTTTGCCCTTCGGAATTTGGAGGCTAATATTTGTTAGGGCGTGCGTTCCATCTGCATAGGCGTAAGAAAGCTGATTTAGTTCAAAGTATAAGTCTGTTGTCATTAGAAAAAACCTCCATACACGATGAGGAATAGTAAGATAGCGGCAATACCCAGCCAGTTTTTCATGCTATAGGTTGCATTCTCCTGCCAATAGACCGCTTCGCCACCACGTGCTTGCATGGCATTATTAAGCTCACGGCTTCGTTGGAACATTTCAGCAAATAAAGCGGCGATAAGCATAGATACAGAGCGTAGCCACTGGGCAGGTGAGTGATAACCAAGTCGAGCCTGCTGAGCAAGGTGAATTTTTTGCATACTGTCTAAAAAAATAAAAATAAATCGATATGTTAATTCTACCAGCTCAACAAACAAAGCAGGAATTCTACATTGTCTCAACACATGACAAATAGACTGTACAGATGTTGTTAGGATTAAAAAATATAAACAACTGACACTTCCAAGAACGATGAAAAAAAGTTGCTGTGCTGTCACTATGCTTGCGTTGCCTACAAAAATTGTCCAATTATTAATAGAAAATGACCAGATATGTGCAGGTAGCATGCTCGTCGCCGGGGCTATAGATATTAAAATAGATAATAAGCTAGATAGTAAAAAAAATCCGGGTAACAATAATAGTTTAAAATAATATTTAACAGGAATTTTTGCGCTTATAATGATAAAAGCACTCATTACAATAAATGTAATGAGTGAAATTCGTTCATCTCTCATGATAAGCGACAATAATAATAGTCCAAAAGAAAACATCATTTTTTCTAGCGGATGAACAGACGCTAGCTTATTCATATATGCATACTTATCAATGAGCAACATACTTAACCTTCTTTATGTTTGCCGCGCATTAAGCCGATAAAGTATCCGATAAATCCAGCACCTATAGCAGCTTGTAGTGCGAATAATAAGCTTTCAATTTCTCCACTTGGTGGTTCCCATAAGCTTTCAAACCATGGTTCGTATTCAGCATTTATTTCACCAATTGCCGCCTCCGCCTCACCATCTGCTCCTTCGAATTCAGCACCTTTTTGTATGAATAATGGGACAATGGCTAATAATACAACAATTGCAAGCAGTAATAAGTTTTTTTTCATCCTAATGTGCCTCCTTTGTTGAGAAAACACGTAAAGCTTTTAATTCGCTTACATTGTATTTTTTCAAGAAATTCATCACGACTACTGTTAAAATTCCTTCACTAACAGCTAGAGGGATTTGTGTTAATGCAAAAATACCCGCGAATTTTGAGAATGACGCCATAAAGCCACCAACCTCAGAAGGGAAAGCAAGAGCTAGTTGTACTGAAGTGACAATATATGTACCTAAGTCACCAAGCATAGCAGCTAAAAACACAGCTAAAGAAAATGATAGACCCATTTTTTGTGAGCCTTTAAATACATAATAAGCAATAATTGGACCAACAACTGCCATGGAAAAGGCGTTTGCTCCTAAAGTTGTAAGTCCTCCATGTGCTAAAAGTAAAGCTTGGAATAGTAATACAATTGTTCCAATTACGCTCATTGCTAATGGTCCAAACAGAACTGTACCAAGCCCAACACCTGTTGGATGCGAGCAGCTTCCTGTTACAGACGGTATCTTTAATGCTGATAGCACAAAAGCAAAAGCGCCTGATAGCCCTAATATCATTTTTGTTTCAGGGTTTGCATCAATGGTTTTGCGAATTGAACGTAATCCTAAAATAATAAATGGAATGGATACAACCCACCAAAAAATGGCCCATTCAATTGGCAAAAAGCCCTCCATTATATGCATGGCAAATGCACGATTTGGCACAAATAAAAATGCCAATAAGAAATAACTAAGTTTCCAGCCTGAGAATTTCAAAATTTCTCCTCCTCACTTATAGTTTTTGAAAAAGCGTGCGAAAATAAAAAAACACTTCTCCATATTGGAAAAGTGCATAGCTAAAAAACAAATAGAATTCGATTCTACTAAGCCGCACACCTATCCTCGTAGGTTGAAACGTTCACATTCTTTTCGGCAGGTCTCCTGGCTTTAGTTCCTCGTTTTATAGGCCTTCCCATCCGTTGGACAGTGGCATTCTCTATAAAACTCCCTAGTACAGTGGCGGGACCGCGCCGGACTTGAACCGGCTTCCCTTTTAAGCAAAATGATAAGCACTTCGCACCGAAAAAAGATGAAGTTGTGAGATTTCACGACAAAGTGTAACATGATTTTCCATCATGAGGCTATCTTTTTTAAGAAAAAAATTTTTTTAATTGAGGTGCAATGTAGAAAATTCTGATAAAATAAAAGAGAATTTTTCTTTATTCTATGAAATTTTTGATGAAATTTTAATAAAATTGTCATGATTTTAGTGAGAAATATTGAAATTTTAAAATTATAAGATATGATAGAGACAGTTTTCAATTCATGTAAAACATACAAATTTGATATATAAACATACATAAGTGCTTGAATATTTTCAAGATAATAGGGAAATTGGTGAAAATCCGATACAGCCCCCGCTACTGTAATAGCTGATGAAATCGCAAATGCCACTAGTGCAAACTTGGGAAGGCGCGAAAGTAAATGGAAGCTTAAGTCAGGAAACCTGCTTATGTAATAATGCATGCAAACTTTTCGGAGGGAGAAGTTGAAGCAAAGGCGAGTACCTGTAATTTATTCGACTTTATTTGGCTTCTACTAAACCTTTACTCTTCGATTAGAGTAAAGGTTTTTCTTTGTTCCTAAAAGTATTGAGGGGGAGAACAACGATGACTACTTGGAATTTAGAAGGGATGCAAACCCATCTTTTTATTTGCAATGGCAGCAGCTGTATGAAAAAAGAAGCGGAGGAAATTACACAAGCAATTCGTGATGAAATACAGTTGCAGGCACTTGATAAAAAAATACATACAACACGGACACGCTGTAACGGCAGATGTAAGGATGCCTGTGTTGTCATTGCTTATCCGCAAGGAAATTGGTACCGTGTGCCAACAACTGAGCATGCGAGGGCACTTGTGCAGGATTTATATCATGAGTCACTGCATCATGAACATGTTTTTACACTTCGGGAGGGTACATTGCAGCGGACAGCACAAACAACAGCCATTAAAGGCATCGAAAAGGTGAAAGAGGGGTAACAAAATGGCGCAACAAGGGAAGATTTTCGTAGTTGGCTTTGGGCCTGGTGATTTTAATCATATTACGCATCGGGCAGTGGAGGCATTGCAACAGAGTGATATGATCATAGGCTATAAAACATATGTAGAGCTGATTCAAGACTTAGTTAATGCAAAATCCATTGTTAGTACAGGTATGACGGAGGAAGTATCTCGTGCACAGGAAGCGGTACGCCAAGCAGAGGCAGGGAATATCGTATCTGTTATTTCCAGCGGTGATTCTGGTGTTTATGGCATGGCAGGATTAGTGTATGAGGTATTAATCGAGCTTGGTTGGACGGAAGCAACTGGTGTAGAGGTAGAAATTGTTCCAGGTATTTCTGCTATCAATTCATGTGCAAGTTTACTAGGTGCGCCAATTATGCATGACGCTTGTACGATCAGTTTAAGTGATCACCTAACACCTTGGAATTTAATTGCGAAGCGTGTGGAGGCAGCAGCAATGGCGGATTTTGTGATTGCTCTGTATAACCCAAAAAGTGGTCGACGTACAAGGCAAATTGTGGAGGCCCAACGCATTTTATTAGAATATCGTTCACCTGATACACCAGTGGGACTTGTCAAAAGCGCTTATCGTGATCGTCAGGAGGTTACAATGACAACTTTAGCAGAAATGCTAGAGCATGATATTGGAATGCTGACAACAGTTATTATCGGAAATTCATCAACGTTTTTCTATGATAATAAAATGATTACGCCACGCGGCTATCAGCGTAAATACACACTCGGTGAGGAAAAGCAGCCATTACGTCCACACCAACGTTTAAGGGGAGAAAATGAACCATGGGCAATGAATCAAGAAACTGGAGAGGCACGCAATGACTTTGCAGCAGATCCCAACGCCAATCGTATTGAGCCCAGTTTAGCCATTACACCTAATCCTAAGCAAAAAAAAATTTCACTTGAGATGGCGACAGCAGCGTTAGCTATGGTCAAGGGAACAAGTGAGGTAAAGATAATACCAAAGCTTGTGCAACAAAAAATCGAATCTATCTTTGAATTAGCTGTAAGCCCAGGAGTAGCCAATAAATTTTTCACTCCGCAACAGATGATGACGCTAGCAGAGGTTGTTGGAGAGGATGGAACGATGGAATACACACCTGACCATCAAATCCATTTAAAAATTCCAACAACGGAGCCAGAAGAAATTACAGCAAAGCTAAGTGAGGTTGGTTTTTTACTGGCGCCGATTGGAGATGTACTATCATTAAAGGCTTGTGACTTCTGTTATGGAGAAAAGGTTGATTCAATTCCATATGCGGAGGAGATTCAGGAGAAGCTTGGTGGAATGTCTTTACCAAAAACCTTGAATATTGGCTTTAATGGCTGCGGTATGGCGTGCTATCGAGCAGTATTTGATGATATTGGTATTGTTTATCGTAAAAGCAAGTTCGATGTATTTATTGGGGCAAAGCCAGTAGGTCGTACAGCACATGCTGCACAGCCAGTTGTAGAGGGCCTAGAGCCTGAACAACTTATTCCGCTCATTACGGACATCATTGAGGAGTATAAAGCAAATGCCCATCCAAATGAACGTCTGTTTAAGTATTTTAAGCGTGTGAAAAAGATTCTGCACTTCACGTATCAGGATATGTCTTCAAAAATAAAAGTAGAGCCCGCTCCATGCGGTGACTAGTGAGGAGTTATGAGATGAAAGCAATTTTATTTGTCGGCCATGGGAGCCGTTTAGCAGCAGGAAATGATGAGGTGCGTACATTTATCGAGCAAATGACACCTCGTATTGATGATAGCTTCTTAGTAGAAACGTGTTTCTTGGAGTTTGCTTCTCCAAACATTGAAGAGGGTATAACAAACTGTGTGAAGAAGGGTGCAACAGAGGTACATGTGATTCCAATTATTCTTCTTCATGCTGGGCATTCAAAGCTACATATTCCAGCAGAAATCGAACATGCGCGTGAGCATTATCCACATATTACATTCACATATGGTCAAACGATAGGTGTCCATGAAGAGATATTTGCTATTTTAGAGGATCGTTTAGCTGAAATCGGCTTCAATGCTACAGAGGAACAACAGGATACAGCTATTTTATTAATTGCACGAGGCGGCAGTGATCCAGCTGCAAATGGTGATTTTTATAAAATCACACGTCTGTTATGGGAAAAATTGCCTGTCAAATATGTTGAAAGTGCCTTTATGGGAGTAACGGACCCTCGTGTCGAAGAGGGAATTGAGCGCTGTGTTAAGCTAGGTGCTAAAAAAATCATTATGCTTCCATACTTTTTATTCACGGGCATCCTGATGGAGCGCATGAATGGTATGTGTAAACAATTTAACGACAAATATCCAGATTGTGATATTCAAATTGCTGACTATTTTGGGTATCATGAACGTTTGCAAAATGTGCTACTAGAGCGTATTGAGCAGGCTGTAAATGGGACATCAACAGGTATGCAGGATTTAGAAAATTATCGAGCTTATGCGGCGGTACATGGTCATGCGCATCATCATCACCATCATGACCACGATCATGATCACGACCATCATGATCACGACCATCATGATCATCATCACGAACATGACCACCACCATGAAGAGGAGTCTGTGAAATGATTTTCATGTTAGCAGGGACGAGTGATGCCAGAAACTTAGCTCTTGAAATACAGTCAGCAGGATATGATGTAACGGCAACAGTCGTTACTGAATCAGCAGCCTCTAGCCTTGCTGAGGTGGGTCTACCTCATTTAGTTGGACGATTAACAGCTGAGGAAATGACGACAATTTTGACAGAACAAGGGTATCGTTTAGTTGTAGATGCCTCTCACCCATTTGCTGAGGAAGCTTCCAAAAATGCCATGGCAGCAGCGGAGCAAGCAAATATACCATATATTCGCTATGAACGAGCACATGAACATTATTCTCATCCCCTTATTACAATAGTAAAAGATTATGAGGAGGCTGCTCACTTAGCGGCAGAAAAACGTGGTGTCATTATGCTAACGACAGGCAGTAAAACGCTTGCGACATTTACTAAGGTTTTACAAGGCTTAGAGAATACAAGAGTGATTGCACGTATGCTACCTAGACTCGATAACATGGAAAAATGTGAGGCACTTGGTGTGGCGCAAAGAGATATAGTCGCTATACAGGGACCTTTTTCAAAGGAATTAAACGAAGCGCTTTTTCGTCAATATGATGTGACATTGATGATTACGAAGGAGAGTGGCAAGGTTGGCTCAGTGGATGAAAAGCTAGAGGCAGCACTTGCATGTGGCATTGAAACAATATTAATTGCAAGACCAAATATAAAGTATGGCCAGCAGTATTCTACATTTACGGAAGTACTACAGGCTGTACAACACACTTTAGGAGGCAATTCAGATGGATTTTAAAACAGATTTCAAACCATTAACAGTAGACCCAGATAAAATTTACGATTACAGTTTTTCAATTATTGCAGAAGAAATGGGAGAGCATGATTTCTCAGAGGATGAGTGGAAGGTCGTTCGTCGTATCATTCATGCATCTGCTGATTTTGAGCTTGGTCGTAGCGTTATTATTACTCCAGAGGCAATTGAGGCAGGTATCAAGTCAATTCTTGCAGGTCGCCATGTGATAGCTGATGTGCAAATGATTGAAAGTGGCTCAGGCAAAAAACGCTTTCAAAAGCATGGTGGGGATCTACACTGCTATATCGCAGATGAAGACGTATCAGTAGAAGCCAAAAAACAAAACACAACACGTGCTATTATCTCCATGCAAAAAGCTTCTAAATTACATGAAGGTGGTATTTATGCCATTGGTAATGCACCAACGGCATTGCTAGAGTTAATCCGTTTAATTAAAGAGGGCTTAGCAAAGCCAGATCTAATTATCGGTATGCCAGTTGGCTTTGTATCTGCAGCTGAGTCAAAAGAGGAATTATTAAAACTAGAAGGTATTCCGTATATTACGAATGTTGGCCGTAAAGGCGGTAGTACAGTGACGGTTGCCGCTTTGAATGCCATCTCACTTTTAGCGGATGAACAGGCGAAAAAATAATGGAGCGGAAGCCAAAAAAGGATCCCAAAGACATGCGTCACGGTTATACAACGGGAGCCTGTGCAACTGCAGTGGCAAAGGCAGCATTGCTTGCCCTAATTACAAATGAAGAGCAGGAAACAAGTACAATTCATTTGCCAATTGGGCGAGATGCAACCTTTACAATCGAAAATTGTATGTTTGAAAACAATGCGGTAAGCTGTGAAACCATTAAGGATGCTGGGGATGATCCAGATGCTACACATAAAGCACTTATTATTGGCACAGTGAGCTGGGCAGATACACCCGGCATTCATCTTGATGGAGGAATTGGTGTCGGGCGCGTAACGAAGCCCGGCTTACCAGTACCAGTTGGAGAAGCAGCTATTAATCCCGTACCTCGTAAAATGATTCATAGTACTGTACAGGGTGTTCTTGACGATTTTCAAATAAAACGCGGCGTCAACGTTATTATTTCTGTCCCAGAAGGTGAAGAAATTGCGAAAAAGACCTTGAATGGTCGTCTGGGGATTATAGGTGGTATTTCCATTCTAGGCACAAGGGGAACCGTCGTGCCTTTTTCGAGTTCCGCTTATATGGCAAGCATAGTGCAAGCAATCAGCGTTGCTAAGGCAGCTGGCTGTGAACATTTAGTCATCACAACAGGGGGACGCAGTGAAAAGTACGGAATGGCGCAGTACCCTGATTTATCAGAGGAAGCATTTATTGAAATGGGCGATTTTGTTGGTTTTACCTTAAAGCACTGTAAACGCCTTGGCATTAAGCAAGTTTCTCTTGTTGGCATGATGGGGAAATTTTCGAAGGTCGCGCAAGGTGTGATGATGGTGCATTCCAAAAGTGCTCCGATAGATTTTAATTTTTTAGCACAATTGGCTAAGGATATTGGGGCAGACGAGGAAACAATAGCTGCGGTACAGGAGGCCAATACTGCTTCACAGGTAGGCGAAATTATGGCAGAAAAGGGCTATGATGCATTTTTTCGTCATTTATGTGAGGCCTGCTGCTACTCCTCCCTACACCATATTAAAGGCGGTTTAACGCTTTCCACATCGATTTATTCGATGCAGGGACAATTATTAGGAAGGGCTGATGACATTGCATCAATCAATGAAATTGATTGGGATCGGGGATAACGGACAAGAAAGCTTGTTGCCGCAATATCTACAGTGGATTGAAAACTGTGAGGTACTTATTGGCGGAGAGCGTGTTCTGGAATTTTTCCCGACCTTTAAAGGCGAAAAAATAATGATTAAAGGCGGCCTTTCTGCACTCGTTACTAAATTATCTGAAGAAACAAGAAATACGATAATCCTAGCATCTGGTGATCCATTATTTTATGGAATCGGCAGTTACTTAACTAAAAAGCTAGATATTGAGGTTTATCCGTATATGAGCTCAGTACAGCTTGCCTTTGCAAAGATGGGGGAAAGCTGGCAGGATGCCTATGTCACAAGTATTCATGGGCGCTCCATAAAGGGCTTAGCACAGCGTATTGATGGCAAAAAGAAAGTTGCACTTCTAACAGATGCGGAAAACAATCCGAATGTACTAGCAAGTTATTTAAAGCATTTTGGCATGACAGAATACCGAGCATTTGTTGCGGAAAATTTACAAGGTACAAATGAAAGATTCGGCTGGTATTCGCTTGATGAATTAGAAGAAGTTGATTTTTCTCCTTTAAATGTCGTTATTCTTCAGCAAATTTCAGAGCCAAAGCGTTATGTACTTGGCATTGATGATGAAGAATTCTCACAGCGTAAGCCAGATAAAGGGCTAATTACAAAAAAGGAAATTAGAGTATTAAGCTTGCAGGCAATGCAGCTTCAAAAGGATAGTATCATCTGGGATGTTGGAACTTGTACAGGTTCAATGGCGATTGAGGCTGGCAAGCTTTCGCCAGAAGGTCAAGTGTTTGCGGTGGAGAAAAATGCTCCAGATTTAGAAAATTGCCTGCAAAATCAGCAAAAGTTCCGTGTTGATATTACAGCTATTCATAGTAAAGCGCCAGCAGGACTTGAAGACTTTCCTGATCCGGATGCCATTTTTATCGGCGGTACAGGAGGAGAAATGGTGGAGCTTTTACAATTGTGCTGCACACGCTTAAAGCAAAATGGACGTATTGTCCTGAATGCTGCAACCATCGAAAATTTATATAAGGCAGTGGAAGCGTTTAAGGCATGTGGCTATGCTGTAGACATTTTACAGGCACAGCTTGCACGCAGTAAACCAATATTAGATATGACACGCTTTGTTCCATTAAATCCTATTTACATTATTTCTGCATATCGAAAGGAAGAAAATCATGAGTAATCTTGGAATTTTATATGGCTTGGGCGTAGGTCCTGGCGACCCAGAATTAATTACAGTGAAGGCATTTCGTGTTATCCAGGAATCACCAGTCATTGCCTATCCAAAAAAGTTAAGAGGCAGTAAAAGCTATGCACATCGAATTGTGGATGTTTATATTAATCCAGAAGAAAAGGATATGCTTGGCCTAGTATTTCCAATGACGAAGGATGAGGCTGTATTAGAGCGTGAATGGACAAAATCTGTTGAGCTTGTTTATGAAAAATTGAAAGAAGGCAAAGACGTCGCATTTGTTACAGAGGGAGATCCTCTATTATATAGTACGTTTATTCATATGATGAAGCTGATGCAGGACAAGCACCCAGAGGTTGAAATTCGTACAGTTCCGGGTATTTCTTCATTTAATGGTTCTGCATCACGCTTAGGAATTGCACTAGCGGATGGAGATGACAAAGTTGCTATTATACCTGCCCATGATGACTATAATGCAATGCGTGAGGCCATTGAAAGTCATGATGCAGTTGTGTTTATTAAAGTGGCGAAGGTTATTGATCTAATGCTACAGGTGCTACGAGATTTAGATTTACTTGATAAGGCATCAGTTGTAACAAAGGTAACGTCTGACGAGGAAGTTATTTGGGATGTGCGTGAGCTAGACGGTGTCGAGTTAGAATATTTAACATTAATGGTGGTGCGTAAATAATGAAGAAAATCTATATTGTCGGTGCTGGGCCTGGTGATCCAGATTTAATTACAGTGAAGGGCTTACATATGCTACAAACAGCAGACGTGGTGATGTATACAGATTCATTAGTCAATGAGGAGCTAATTGCAAAAGCTAAGCCAGATGCCGAGGTAATTCGTACAGCTGGTATGCATTTAGAGGAAATGGTAGCGGTCATGGTGGATCGTGTTAATGCGGGGAAGGTAGTAGCTCGTATGCATACAGGAGATCCTGCAATGTACGGTGCTATTATGGAGCAGGTAGCTCTATTAAAGAAGGAAGGCATTGGCTATGAGGTGATTCCTGGTGTGAGCTCTGTCTTTGCTTCTGCGGCAGCAATTGGTGCAGAATTAACAATTCCAGATTTAACACAAACACTTATTTTAACACGTGCTGAAGGGCGTACACCTGTACCAGAATTTGAAAAGCTACGAGATTTAGCAAGTCATCATTGTACAATTGCTCTCTTCCTTAGTGCAACATTAACGAAAAAGATTGTCAAAGAGCTCCAAAGTGCAGGCTGGGCAGATGATACGCCAGTAGCTGTTATTCAACGTGCATCTTGGCCAGACCAAAAAATTGTACGTACAACATTAGTTGAATTAGATGAAGCGATGCGTGTAAACGGTATTCGGAAGCATGCGATGATTTTAGCTGGCTGGGCTTTAGACCCAACTATTCATGATAAGGATCAATATCGTTCAAAATTATATGATGCAACCTTTACACATGGTTTTAGAAAAGGTGTGAAGACAAGTGATTGAATTACAAGAGGGCATTTTACCAGAGGTTGATCAACGCAATCCTTATGCTGTTGTAGCCATCACAAAGCATGGTGTTCAAATCGGACGCCGTTTGCAGCATACTTTCGCGGCAAGTGATTTATATTATATGAGTAAATTTGAGCAAGGTGATGAAGCAGAAAAGCATATTCAACTGTTTACAGGTACTGTGCGCTTGCTATTGCCAACTCTTTTTAAGCAATATAAAGGTTTAATTTTAATCATTTCACTTGGTGCAGTTGTACGCATGATTGCCCCAATATTAAAAGATAAAAAAACGGACCCAGGTGTTGTTGTCATTGATGATCGTGGTGAAAATGTGATTAGTGTGTTATCTGGACATTTAGGTGGTGCCAATGAACTGACACATGAAGTAGCTGCAGCACTGGGCGCCAATCCAATAATTACAACAGCTTCCGATGTACAAAAAACGATTCCTGTTGATTTATTTGGTGCCCGTTTTGGCTGGGTATGGGATAGTGCAGATAAATTGACACCTGTTAGTGCTTCCGTTGTGAATGAGGAGCATGTCGCTATTGTTCAGGAAGCGGGTGAACGTGATTGGTGGATGCGTGATACACCAATGCCAGAGCAAATTAAAATTTATCCATCCACACAGGAAGCAATAAAGGCTAAGCCACATGCGACTTTGTTAATTACAGATCGTATGATAGAGCCTGAAGAAGAAGTACTGCTTGAAAATGGTGTGATTTATCGACCACAATCGGTAGTGCTAGGTATGGGCTGTAATCGCGGGACATCTCTAGAAGAAATTGAGCAAGTCATTGATGAAACGCTGGCGGAGCTAAAGCTTTCGAAAAAAAGTGTGAAGGCATTATGCACAATCGATTTAAAGAAAGATGAGCTATGCTTTTTGGACATTACCAAGAAATATGATTGGGAATTTATAACCTATTCACCAGCTGAATTAAATGAAATAGATTTCCCAACACCCTCAGAAACAGTTTTTAAATATACAGGAGCTTATGGTGTCAGTGAACCAGCTGCTATGCGTTATGCTAAGGTGGATTCGCTTATTTTAGAAAAGAAAAAATCAGGCAATGCTACAATTTCTGTTGCTAGATTACTATTTTAAGGAGGAAGTCCATGCAAACAAATCGTTTTGTACTGGCTGGTACGGGCAGTGGCGTAGGTAAAACAACTTTCACTATTGGACTGATGAAGGCTCTACAAAATAAGGGAAAAGTTGTGCAGGGCTTTAAATGTGGTCCTGATTATATAGATCCAACCTACCACACAGCTGTAACGGGGAGAGTATCACGAAATATTGATAGCTGGATGTTTTCACAGGAGGCTGTACGAGATATTGTTGCGCGTGCAAGCATGGATGCAGATGTTGCCATTATTGAAGGCGTTATGGGCTTCTATGATGGTAAAAGTCCTTTATCTGATGAAGGCTCTGCTGCAGACATCAGTGTTGTCACAGAAAGTCCTGTCATTTTAATTGTTAATTGTGCAAGCATGGCTCGAAGTGTTGCAGCAGTTGTAAAGGGCTTCCAATTGCTATCTGATAAGCCGAATATAGTTGGTGTGATTGCGAATCAGGTTGGCAGTGTCGGTCATTATGAAATTGCGAAGGCTGCGATTGAACAGGAATGTGGTATCCCTGTTATTGGATACTTAAAGCGTGAGAAGGGAATTGATATCCCTAGTCGCCATTTAGGACTAGTGCCTGCAATTGAGCGTGGAGAACTGGATTCATTTTTTGAGAAGCTAGGTTCATTAATGGCAGAGACAATAGATCTAGACCAATTAATGAACTTAACAAAGGCTCCTGTTTTACAAGAAGCAGGGCAGCTATTTGCGGAAGAACCATCGCAAAATATTTGTATTGCTGTTGCAAAGGATGCAGCATTTAACTTTTATTATGAAGAAAACTTAGCGCTACTACGTGCAAAGGGAGCAACACTACAATTTTTCTCACCGCTTGCCAATGAAGCTGTGCCTGCTGAGGCTAACGGGCTTTATATTGGTGGGGGCTTCCCAGAGGAATTTGCGGAAACACTAGCAAACAATGTAGAGGCCAAAAATTCTATTCGTGAAGCAATTGCCAAAGGTTTACCAACATTAGCGGAGTGTGGGGGCTTTATGTATCTGACAGAGGCCATTTCAAATAAAGATGGTATGCGTTTTGATATGGCAGGTGTTATTCCTGGTGAAGTTGCCATGCAAACAAAGCTAGCAGCTCTTGGCTACCGTGAAATTTTTGGCACTCAAAATAATTTCTTAATAGGTACAGATGAAGAGGCTAAAGGACATGAATTCCACTATTCAACGTATAGCGGCTCACATAATACGCCTGCCTATCAAACAAAAGGGCGTTTTGGGAAAAAGCAAGAGGGCTATCAAGAAGGAAATCTAGTAGCTGGCTATACACATTTTCATTTTGTATCAAACCCAAAGCTTGTTGACAACTGGCTATCAGCTTGTAAGAAGGTGAAAAATCATGACTAATTATTTTCCAATCCATATTAATATTGAATACAAAACTGTAGTGATTGTTGGAGGCGGGCATGTGGCAACGCAGAAGGTAGCATCATTGCTTCCAGCTAAAGCAAATATCGTTGTAGTTAGTCCAACTCTAGACGACTCATTGCTGCCACTGGTGGAAGCAGGGCAAATTACATGGCGTGAAAAAGAATTTGAACCTCGTGATTTAGATGATGCATCACTGATCATTGCTGCGACAAATGATACACCAGTAAATGAGGCTGTACAAGAAGCTGCTCAGCATTGGCAGCTTATCAATCGTGCGGATGCGCAAGCTGAGAGTGATTTTATCACACCGGCAACTGTACGTCGTGGTCCCTTAGTGCTCACAGTATCAACGTCAGGTGCTAGTCCAGCATTAGCAAGAAAAATCAAAGCCGATCTCGAAGAACAATTTGATGAGATATATGATGACTACGTATGCTTTTTACAACAGGCACGATTGATGATTGCTGCAAAGTTTGAAAAAGGTCAGCAAAGACGTGCCGCGTTACAAGCATTACTAGAACCAAACTTACTTGAATGGACACGTCGAGGTGAGATTGATAGACGTGAAGCCTACTTACAACAATTATTGATGGGAGAAGTGCAATGAAGGATGGAATGGTTTATTTAGTGGGAGCTGGACCAGGAGACCCCAAGCTTATTACAGTGTATGGGCTTGAATGTATTCAGAAGGCAGATGTTATTGCCTATGATCGTCTTGTGAATCCTAAATTGCTAGAATTTGCAAAAAAGGATGTAGAGCTTGTGTACTGTGGTAAATTACCTGGCAAGCATCACCTTATTCAAGACGAGATTCATGCATTACTAGTTGAAAAAGCGCAGGAGGGCAAAATTGTCACACGATTAAAGGGAGGAGATCCATTTGTTTTTGGTCGTGGTGCTGAGGAAGCCGAGATATTAAAAAATCATGGGATTGCCTATGAAATCGTACCTGGAATAACTGCTGGAATTGCTGCTCCAGCATATGCAGGTATTCCTGTTACACATCGAGACTTTGCAACAAGCTTTGCGCTCGTAACAGGTCATGGTCGTGAAGAAAAGGGGCAAGACTTTTTAAACTGGTCTGCACTGGCAACAGGCATTGATACAGTTGCCTTTTATATGAGTGTTGGCAATATTGCCTATATTTCTAGAAAGTTAATTGAGCATGGTCGTAAGGCATCTACCCCAGTTGCTGTGATTGAATGGGGCACAACAGATCAGCAGCGTACCATTACAGGCAAGCTAGATGAAATTGCTAGCATTATTGAACGAGAGGGCTATCATAACCCTTCTATGATTATTGTTGGTGATGTCGTCAATGTTCGAGAAAAAATTCAATGGTTTGAAGAGCAGGGACTTGCTTTTTCGTAAAAGATTCAAATGGAGGGAACAGCATGACTGTAATAGAGGCATTAAAAAATCGCCGAGCGATTCGTAATTATACAACAGAGCCTGTTGAGAAAGAGAAAATTGAGCAAATTTTACAAGCGGCTACTTATGCACCAAATGACCGTATGCGTGAGCCCTGGCATTTTTATATCATCCAAGATGAGGCAATGAAACGTTATGAGGAAATGGCAAATGCTTATTTACAGGAACGTTTTCCAACTAAGCCTAATTTGGTAGAAAGTTCATTGAAAGTTGTGCAAACGACACCTGTAGCCATTGTGGTAACAGCAGATATTGTGGAAGATGATGCTGATGCAACAGAAGATAACGTCTTTGCTGTTTGTAGTGCGATTATGTCCATGTGGCTTGCAGCAGAGGAGCTAGGGCTTGGCTTTGTCTGGCGTACACGTGGCGTAGGGCTAGTTCATGATGAAAGAATGCATACCTTTATTGGAGCAAGTCAATCGCAAAAAGTAGTAGGTACTATTTTTATAGGCTATCCAGAGGAGCAGGAGCTTAAAGACAAGAAGCGTACCCCGTTTGAAGAAAAAACAACATGGCTTTAAGGGAGGCTTAAAAAATGGCTAGAAAAGGCTTGTTTTTAGTTTATACAGGTGAGGGGAAGGGCAAAACAACTGCCTCACTTGGCGTCACATTACGCGCAGTTGGAAGAGGCCTGAATGTTCGTTATATGCAATTTATTAAATCACCAGAGCGTACATATGGAGAGCAAATTGCACTAAGAAAGCTTGGCGTGGAAATGGAGCAGATGGGAATTGGCTTTACTTGGACCAAAACGCCAGAAGAGCATCGCGCTGCATTAGCAAAGGCTTGGAAAAAAACAAAAGCAGCTCTGCAAGACGACACGATTGATTTACTCGTTTTAGATGAACTGAACAATGCGCTGGCAATCACAAAGTTTCCAATTGATGATGTGCTACCCTTAGTAGAAGTTATTGAAGCCATACAACAGCGTCCTTCTACCATGCATTTAGTCGTAACAGGGCGCAGTGCAAATCCAGCACTTATTGCCATGGCAGATTTAGTGTCAACAATTGAGGCGACAAAACATTATTATGATGAGGGAATTCCAGCTGTCAAAGGTCTTGAATTTTAAGCATATAGAAAGCAGCAGAAATCTGTGTAAAAACCAGCTTCAATTATTAACATGGAGGAAAAGATGATGCCAGCAAAATCAATCATGATTCAAGGAACAGCTTCAGATGTAGGAAAAAGTATGATTTGTACTGCGCTATGCCGTATTTTCTCAGATGATGGTCTAAAGGTAGTACCGTTTAAATCACAAAATATGGCGCTTAATTCATTTGTGACGCAAGAGGGCGGCGAAATTGGCCGTGCACAGGGAGTACAGGCGGAGGCTGCACGTGTTGTTGCTACGACTGATATGAATCCTATACTGCTAAAACCGAAGCAGGATATGGTATCTGAAGTCATTGTGCATGGTAAGCATTTTTTAAATATGGACGCCAAAAGCTACCGCAATCAATTTGTTCAGGAAGCAATGCCCATTGTAGAAAAATCTGTACGAACTTTGCAAAATACATATGATGTCATTGTACTTGAAGGAGCGGGCAGTCCTGCAGAAATCAATTTAAAAGATCGTGATATTGCAAATATGCGAATGGCCCATTTAGCAGATGCAGCAGTTGTGCTAGTTGCAGATATTGATCGAGGTGGCGTCTTCGCCTCTATTGTAGGGACACTCGCATTGCTTGATGAGTCAGAGCGCGCACGTGTGAAGGGGCTCATCATTAATAAATTTAGAGGCTTGCGAGAATTACTCGATGATGGTATTGAATGGGTAGAACGTGAAACGGGCATTCCTGTATTGGGTGTTGTGCCATATGTCGATGTCAATATTGAAGCGGAGGATTCACTCGCATTATCTGCTCTTCGCTTTAAAAAGCCTAAACCTGGAGAGTTCGCCATTGATGTAGCCATGATTCGTTTGCCGCGTATTTCAAATTTTACAGATGTAGATCCATTTTTTGATGAGCCAGAGGTCGGTGTTCGTTTAATTGGTAACGTTCAAGAGCTAGGTACGCCTGATTTACTGATACTACCTGGGACAAAAAATACGATGGATGATTTAGTTTGGTTAAAGGAACAGGGCTTCGACCAAGCAATCGCTAACTTACGCCAGCAAGGAACAAAAATTATTGGCATATGTGGTGGCTTTCAAATGCTTGGCGAAACATTATTAGATCCAGAGGGTGTAGAAGGAAGCGGAGATTCAGCGCTGGGGCTAGCATTATTGCCAATGGAAACAGTTTTCGTTGGAGATAAAAAAACGGTGCAAATGACTGGAACAAGAGGTCAGGATACATTTTCTGGCTATGAGATTCATCTTGGACGAACAAGGATTTTACGTGATGAAGTGTCACCATTTTTACAATTAGCTGATGGGCGGGTAGATGGTGCAGTAAGTGCTGATGAGCAAGTAATAGGTACGTATTTTCACGGCCTATTTCATAACCGTCACTTTACACGACAGCTTATCAATGATTTGCGTATAAAAAAAGGGCTACCTGCTTTAGCAAGTGATGTTAAAAGTGATGCAGAGCGTCGGGAAGATGCCTATAATATGCTCGCTAAGCATGTTCGTGCGAATCTCGATATAAATAAAATATACGAAATCATGAATATAGAGGTATCTGTATGACAAGAAAAGGACCGTTAGCCATTGATTATGAGGCATTATGGCAGGAAGGTATGAAGGATTGGCATGGACAAATGCCTGAAAGAATGGTCGATGATCAGTTGGAAGAGCAATTCTGGGCACAGTCCATTGCACGTAAAAAAATAGGAAAGACAGATCCCTATGCTGCAAAGATTTTTCAAGAAATAAAAAAGCGTATTCAACCAGAGAACTCTGTATTAGAAATTGGTCCCGGCTGGGGCAATTATACATTTCCACTTGCTGATTATGTGCAAAGGCTAACGTGTGTTGATAGCTCAGCCAGTATTCTTCGCTATCTTCAGAATTGTATGCAGGACAAACAGCACGTTTCTTATATCCATACAAAATGGGAAAGTCTTGCGGAAGATGAGGTAGAGGCTCACGATATTGTGATTGGCGTCAATTGTTTTTATCGAATGTATGAAATTAAATCGGCACTTCATCATATGAATCGTCTCGCTAAAAAGAGAGCAATTATTGGAATGACAACAGGGCCAATTCAACCGCATTATGATATTTTGCATGAAAAATTTGGCTATGAAATTAAGTTTCCACGAAGAGATTATATAGAATTTTTAAATTTACTTTATGAAATGGATATATATGCTGAGTGTAACATCATCCCATTAGAGCGAGTTTATGAATATGAAAGCTATGAGCAGCTTGTCACAACTCAAAGTAAAAAAATATTAAATACTACGTTTAATAGAGCACATGTTGAGGAATCGCTCAAGCCCTTTATTGAGGAGAAGAACGGACGTTATTATTATCGCCATGATTTTCATGCGGCACTTGTATCATGGGAGCCGAAATAATTATCAAACCTTTGGAAAGCTTGTTACCAAAGGTTTTTCTTATTGTTCACAATAAGGTACAATAAAGTGATAGACATAGAAGTGAGGTGGCATATGTGCAACTACATTTTTTAGGAACAGGCGCAGGAATGCCTTCAAAGGAACGAAATACAAGCGCCCTGATGGTTAAACTTTTGGATGAGATAGGAGAAATGTGGCTGTTTGATTGTGGGGAGGCGACCCAGCATCAAATTTTGCATACTCCTCTAAAACCACGTAAAGTTACGAAAATTTTTATTACACATTTACATGGTGATCATATTTTCGGTTTACCAGGTTTTCTAAGCTCTCGATCATTTCAGGGCGGGGATGAGCCATTAACAATATTTGGACCAAAAGGTTTACAGCAATGGGTTGAGCAAACCTTTGCCTTATCAAAAACTCATTTAACGTATGCCATACAGTTTATTGAAGTTCATGAGGGTGTAATTTATGAGGATGCACATTTTAAGGTGATTGCAGGAGAACTTCAACATGTTGTTCCATGCTTTGGCTATCGGATTGAGCAAAAAGATTTGCCGGGTGAACTGTTAATGGATAAAGTGCAGGCTTTTGGTGTTCCCAAAGGTCCTTTACTAGGACAATTAAAAGGTGGAATAGATGTAGAGCTTGACAATGGCACAATTATTCATGCGAAGGATGTTGTTTCACCACCCAAAAAAGGCTTTACACTGACTATTTTAGGCGATACAAAATACTGTCAGGAGTCAGTGTTATTAGCAAATAAAGCCGATATTATTATTCATGAAGCTACGTTTGATGGCACTACATCGGGTCTAGCAGCCAGCTATGGACACTCTACAAATGTTGAGGCAGCAATGGTCGCACAACAGGCAACTGCAAAATTTTTACTATTAAACCATTTAAGTGCACGTTTTATGCTGGATGATTTACCAATTTTTTTAGCAGAAGCACAGGGAATTTTTCCTCAAACTGCTCTTACATCTGATCAGGAAGTGTTTACCTGGTATAACAATAAATTATTTTAATATAATATAAAAATGACAAGCACCTTTTGAATGAAGTTTCATTTAAAGGTGCTTTTTAATATTCATAGTTTCAAATATAGGTAAGAATTCATACCTAATATCTTTGTTAAATTACTTCCAAAAGCTCAAAAATAACAATCTAATAGAATTTAGCACTTTTATGAAATATTTAGCTCTGTTAAAAAAATAGACCAAACTATTTAGATTTTTTCATGGCTGAAAAATCGGACTATTTATTACAAAATTGTGACAATTTATTTTACCTATAAAATTATTATTCTAGATTTAATAAAAAATTAATGAAACCGCTTGAATTGATATTGTATGATGAAATGGAAATAATCGTATGTTTTTGGGGGGATTTATGGATATGCGGAAATCTATGAAATGGAAAATGCTACTAGAAATTATGGGTATTGTTGTAGTAATAATTGGTGCTTTTTCTATTTATATTTATCAGGCAACATACAAAAGTGTAAAAAACAATGGGGAGGCGCTTGCAAGCTCTATCGTCATGGGAATTGAGGGTGCTATTCAATCAAGAGAAAAGGCAGAAGAAATCATGGAAAAGGAAATGATTGCTGAGTCAGTCATGGCCTCTTATATTATTGATCAGGGCGCTACATATGAGGATTTAAAGGCTATTGCTGAGCGTGGAGGTATTGATGAAATATGGAGTACGGATGATAAAGGAAACACAACTGTTACTTCTGTAGCACCAACAGTTGACTTTAACTTCGGCTCTGATCCAAACGGACAGGCAGCAGAATACATGCAGCTTTTAGATGGTCGTGCAAATGAAATTGTACAAAAGGCGCAAGTTCGTGATGTGGACGATGAATTTTTTAAATTTGTTGGTGTAAGTAGTTGGAATCCAGCAACTCCACAGATTGTGCAAGTTGCACGGCATGGACAGCAATTATTAGACTTAGAGGCTAGTATTGGAAGTGAGTATTATATAAACCAGCTAAATAAATATTTATCCTCAACTGTTCTATTTGCAGCTATCGTGAATGACAAAGGTGAGACAATAACAGCCACGGCAGATAAAAATCTTGAATCCATTGGCTTTTCACCCGCACAATTTTCATCATCAGATGCAGCTGAATTTTCAGGCAAATATGATGGTACTCGTGTTACACAATATGTAAAGCCTCTTTCAAATGGCACTTATCTAGCTGTTGTTGTTTCTAATGTAGTACTTTCACATATTTTAATGGGGACAATTGTTGCTTCACTTATCGTTGTATGTGTTATTTTCTTAACAACAGGTATATCAATTTCAAGGCAGGTTACTCGAATTTTAAGTGTTCGTAACTCATTAGAAGAGATTAGCAAGGGTGAGGCTGATTTAACCAAACGTATCAACGTCAAAGCTAAAGATGAAATAGGTCAGTTAGTAGCATCGTGTAACGGTATGATGGAAAATTTCCAACTGATTATGAGTGACTTAAAGCAGGAGGCTAGCCAAATTAAAGAGGCTACATACATAATTCAAGAGAATGCTTATCAGACACTTAATTCATCTGAAACGATACAGGAAGAATCTAGTCAGGTTGCTCAAGCCTCGTTTCATCAGCAAAAAAATACGGAAGATAGTGCCCACTCTATGGAGGAATTGGCACGTAGTATTCAGCATATTTCAGAATCAATCACTGAAATATCTACGATTTCCCGTAATACGGAAGAAAATGCGAGTAACGGCTTGCAAATAATGAATAATCTCCAAAATCAATTAGTTCAAATTCATGATAAAACAAATCTTTCCGTTGAGAGTACGCATGAATTAGAAAAATTATCAGGCATGATTGGTGAATTTACAAATGTTATTACTGGCATTTCAGACCAAACAAACTTATTGGCACTAAATGCATCTATTGAGGCGGCACGTGCTGGAGATGCAGGTAAAGGATTTGCGGTAGTGGCAGAAGAGGTACGCAAATTGGCTGAGGATTCAAAAGTAGCGGCTGATCGAATATCTGAAGTCGTGATAAATGTTCAAAGGGAGACAGCAAATATTGTATCTGTTATCCATTCAACTGCAGAGGTTTTACAGGCTGGTCGTGACATTGTCCATGAAGTACAGCATTCTTTTGAGGGCATTACGAATGATGTACAAGTATTAGCGGAACAGGTAGATTTAGTGTCTAGTTCTACTGAGGAAATTGCAGCAAGTACAGAGGAAGTGACGGCTACGATGGAAGATGTTTCATTACTTGCAAAACAGACGTCTGAAAGTGTTGATGCAGTTGCTCAAAAGGCAAAAGTTCAAACTACGAGCATGAATGAAATGACAACAATTATTGATATGCTAAATACAACAGCAGAGAATCTACAACATTCAGCAGGAAGATATAAGGTTTAAAATAGCTGACAAACATTTGGTATAAATAAGAAATATAGTGAAGTTAATAGATGATTTTCGTATAATGGAGTGAAAGGGGAGTGGTTTATATGAATCAGCAAAAAATGCCACCAGCACTTTTACGATTAATCGTTATTTTTCCAAATGTGCTGAGCTATTTATTACTAATTGGCCTTATCATTTTTGTTATTACAAATTATGAAACATTAAAAACTACGGATAATTTAACAGTTTGGCTTATTTTTATTGTAGTACTTGCACCTGCTGCAGCCTACACAACCTTTAGTATTGTAAAGAAAATTCGTGCTGGACATATGTAAATGCAATCACGTGTCATCGTTTAATTGGCGAACGACACGTGATTTTTCATTTGCTATACTAGTAAATGAAAAAACTTAGAATATTATTGGTGGAGGTCAAATGAAAAAATATAGTCTAGCGCTGCTCATTCTTGTTGTCTTCTTTATTATCCCGCCCAAATCCAATGCGCAAGTTAACTGGGATGGAGCAGAAATCGTAAAGGGACAAACAGGAAAAATGACATTTTCAAAGGATGTTAAAGTCTATAAGAAAAATTCTAATGGTACATACACCTCTATGACAGTTAAACGAAATAATTTTTTCCGCGTCTATAATATAGAGAAATATGACCAAAAAACGTTTTATTGGATGAGCTCAGGCTACCGCGTACAAGCTACAGATTTAGTCATTTTTAAGGAAGTGCCTACAGAAATTCGCTCTTCCTTTTATAACAATCCCGCTTATATTGTGAGTAATCGTCAAGGAACAAAAGCCTATTTTGAAGAAAAATACCCAATGATAGATTTAGCATATGGGCAGCATTTATTGAGCGAGCATGTACCAGGAAATTATTCTGCAGAGGTTTATTTTGACAAGGGGAAATTAAATTATGTTTATAGTTTGGAAGAAGGAAATATAGTTAGTGGTACTGTTGATGGTACTGATATTAGAATTGTAGAAACAACGACAAGAGATAAAGGCTATTATGCAGTAACAACAGATACACAATTGCTAATGGGTCCAATGAATGGAGCTAGAACAATCGAATGGAATCCACCGTCTACATTAAATGATGTTAATTCCCTGAATAAAATGTTTGCTTATCCAAAGGGTTCTGCTATTCAATCTTTAGGGATAGAGGTCAACGGTTACCTTAGGGTACAATTCATGACAGGGGAAAGAGGCTATATGCCAGCAAATCTATTGAAGCCTGTGAATAATCAAGGCAAACGTTATATCCGCTACGGTGTTATTGCTAAAGGTATAGATCATTCTCAACAGGTAGAGCTGAAACGATTTGATGAAGTATCGTTCTATACAGAAAATGAATATATCGCATTAATCGCGGTTAATGGAAAAATGTATACTGTTCCTAAAAATGTGCTAGCCATAAAAATGCCAAATGAATCTCCAGTGATTACGTCCTTTTTACCAAATGATAGGCTACAAAAGCTAGAATATCAGAATATTGCAGGAAAAAGAGTCTACAAAAGAACAGCCGATGATCACTTTAAGGCTGAGGATTATTACTACATTACGTACCAGGAAACAGATCAAGCCTTTAATTTTGAAATGGATGGTGTCAAATACTCTTTTACAAAGCCTTTAAAGGAAGGGGCAATCATTACTCGCTTAAGCGGAACGGCTCAAGATCAAGGATATGTACGTGCCATTCATTACTCGCTCATGACCCCAGAAGGAATGTTTGAAAATGTAGTTGAAACATCCTTTGACCAGTTTTTTGCACCAGGCTATGGATTACTAGCAAATACTAGTGATCGGTTGATATTTTTTTAAACTGAAGCAAGGTAGTTTTTTGTTTAACAAGAAACTGCCTTTTCTTTGTTATGAGCGAATAAAAACAATCTATCTAGAGAAACTAAAAAAGATATTTGAAAGTGAGGTATGTTTTTATGAATCCAATAAATTGTGATCTTTCTCCAATGAAACAAACGTTAAAAGATGAGCTTTTGCAGGTCATCGTTACATTACAGCAAAGTGTAGAAGCTATGGATATAGATACAAATTGTCTGCTTGGAAATTTTGAAAAGATTAAAGAGAAATTTATTTCAATTGAAATGAAAGCAGCAACTTTTTATTTAAATTGTTATCTTTCCCCGTTTACTGAAAAATATCCAGAGCTATCGCATTGTGTACAAAATATGTCGATGCGAAGACATGGAGGATTAATTGTTATTGAAAGGGAAGATTCTTTAAAATCATTCATACAGCCTGGGGTTCATATAGGAGCAGAGTTAACCCATTCCTTATTAGAGACTATTTTCTTTCCAGGAAATCCTCTTCATGATGGCGCCGTTTTAGTAAATCAAAATCTAATTGACTCGGCTGCAAATGTATTACCACTTTCAGAACGTTATACGGGGGAGAAGAAATTAGGAACAAGGCATAGAGCAGCATTAGGATTAAGTGAAGTAAGTGATGCATTAATTATGGTGGTATCTGAAGAAACAGGAAGGATTTCGTTCGCCTTTAAAGGTAATTTATATCCGATTACTACACATGGCATTATATAGTGTGAGCTTCACACTGATATTTATCTTGAATTCAAGATATTTTTCTTGCCTGTTTATCACTTGCGTTGTAAAGTGATAAATGAAAGGAGGATGGAGCGATGCGAAAACATACACTTGGGTCACTGACTTGGATTAGAATGATGCGTTTTACAACACAAAGTAATCAGCTATCTAATGAATTTTTAAAGCGATTTGATTTAACAACAGCCCAGTTCGATGTTCTTATTCAAATTAAGACCTATGCACCAATTACACAATCACAATTGGCAGAGAAAGTAACTGTCACGCAAGGTGGAATGTCTCGAATGCTTGCGAGGCTTGAAAAAGAAGGGCTTATTGAACGCAAGCAAAATTGGAAAACGAAAACAATTTCATTAACTGCAATGGGCGAGCAAATGATCGATGCTGCGACACCAAGTCAGTTGCACTTTCAATCCTCATTTTTTGAAGAGGTACTAACAGAAGAAGAAATGAAATCTTTATATACACTTATGTCAAAGCTTGAAAAGCATAGTCGTGAAAAAAAATTACCACCTCTATGATTTTTTTTAGATTATCACTTGCTTAGTCAAGTGAAAACTGGGAGGAAATAAATTATGAATAAATTAAGTGGACACCACCATATATCCATGCTAACGAAAAATGGCAAACGCAATAATGACTTTTATACAAAAATTTTAGGTTTACGAAGAGTGAAAAAAACGGTGAATCAGGATTCGCCATCGATGTATCACTTATTTTATGGAGATTTAACAGGAGCAGCAGGTACTGAATTAACGTTTTTTGAGATGCCTGTAGCAGGACGTACCGTTCGGGGCACAAATGCCATTACCCGCATTGGCTTACTCGTGCCAAGCAGTGCTAGTTTGCAATATTGGAAAGAACGTTTTCAACAGTTAGAGGTCAAACACAGTGATATTACAACCTATGCAGGAAAAGATGCATTGTTTTTTGAAGATCATGAAGGCTTACGGATGGTGCTTTTAAACTATCATGGTCACGAAATACCCACTCATTGGCAGTCTTGGGATGGCACTGAAATTCCTGAAGAGCATCGTATTCTAGGAATGGGTACGGTTGAAATAACAGTTCGTTACTTACAAAGAACGGTAAATTTATTAAAGAATTTATTTGGTTATACAGTTATTACAGAAGGTGAAAAAGAGGTAGTGCTGCAATCCATTGCAGGTGAAGTACTAGGCGAAATTATTGTCAAAGAATTAGAAGGACCAAGTGAAAAACCAGGGCGGGGTAGCATTCATCACCTTGCACTACGTGTGGCGACGGTTGAAGAATTACAGGAATGGGATGCCAAAATTAAGGAGCAAGGCTTTGATAGTACGGGTGTTGTGGATCGTTATTATTTCCAAAGTCTTTACTTTAGAGATCGCAATGGTATTTTATTTGAAATGGCTACAGACGGTCCAGGATTTACAGTTGATTCAACAGTAGAGGATCTTGGCAAGGAGCTTGATCTTCCACCATTTTTAGAAGAAAAACGCACAGAAATAGAAGCTATTCTAGAGCCATTAGAATAATAATGCTTTGATAATGCCTATATATTGCGGTTTAAGTAGGGGTTAGTTATGAACTAGCCCCACTTTTAGCCCCATTTTCAATCACACGGTCAAATATATCGATAATTTTATCTTCCATTTCTCTCAATACATGCCCGTATGTTGTATGAATTATTTCAGGTGTATTCCCTAATCGTTCGGCAATGGCTTTCACAGGAATATCATTATTCATCAAAATTGTAGCGTGTGTGTGCCTTAATCCGTGTATAGTGGTAGCTGGCAATCCAGCTGCTGCTACAATACGGTTGAAAATGGCATTTCATCCTGTAGAAACAAAAGGTTCTGCAGTGTTTGGCGATATAAAAATAAAAGAACTATCTTTCGAAATATCGTCTTGTAATTTCCGACCATGCGACAGTAACAGTGCTTTAACAGCTGTTCGATAACTCTTTAACTGCTGTAAAACAACAGCGTCTATTTTTATGGATGCCAACTGGAATGTATCAACCACATATAGAGGAGTATGTTAAAGACGGCATTATTCAGGAATAACATTTAAAAGATTTACAGAATGGTACAATGACCACTGATCGTTTAATTGGTCTGTATATTACAATTCAACAATGAAGTAGTAAATAAATGAAGTGAGAGCAATTATTATTAAGAAATTTTAAAAAATGCTAAGATTGAAAAATAGAGTGGGAGGAAAATAAATTGATTACATTAAAAAATATGAACCAAGAAGAGTTCAAACAATATATCAGTTTCGCAGTAGAAGATTATGCAAAAGACAAAATCGCTTCTGGAAACTGGAGTGAAGATGAAGCAATTGACTTGTCGAAGAAATCATTTGATCAACTGCTACCAAAAGATGAGAAAACCGAGAATAATCATTTATTCTCTATCTTTAACAATGATATTTTAGTTGGAATGATTTGGATTGCACAAAAAGGTCCTACAAAACCTAATGAAGGTTTTATTTATGATTTTATGATTTTTGAACAATATCAAGGACAGGGTTATGCTAAGAAAGCAATGAAAGAAATTGAAACTATTGCTAAAGAGTTAGGTATAAATAAAATTGGTTTAAACGTTTTTGGTCATAACAAAATTGCACGTGGCTTATATGAAAAAATGGGTTATGAAATTACGAATATAACAATGGCTAAAACAATTTAATATTATACCAGAAGAGCCCAGGTAATTTAATTTTGAGCTTGAGCTTTTTTCTTACCAAATCATTCTACATAATGTTTCAACATTATTGATGGACAACTTAATACTCCACACTTAAAGGATTTACAGAATGGAACAATGACGACTAATCGCTTGATGGGGTTGGATATTACGATTCAGCAACGTAGAAGTAATATAATAATTTGTAGAGCTTGTCTATTTAATTACTTCAAGCCTTGTATTAGTGTTATTCAAATATATAAATTAATTTATGACAAAAGGCTGTCGAAAAGAAATATTGCGACAGCCCCACTAAATTTAAACTAGATGTTTTACCATTGTGTAATAGCTGCTTCCAGGAGGATAATCTTTTATTTCCCCAACAACTTGATAGCCCTTTGCTTCATAAAATGTACGTGCTTGGAAGTCATATGTAGTTAACAATACCTTCGTAGCCCCCATCTGCTTGGCTGTTTCTTCAGCTTTCGTCAATAGTTGTCCACCGATACCTTTTCCACGGTATTCTTTACTAAACCAAAACTTGTTGATTTCTACCCATCCCCAATAAACATCAGCTGTGATGCCACCAATCCATTGTTTATGAGAATCTGTGACGATTAGGTTTAACGGACGAATAGAACCTTTTTGTCTACTTTCTTTATGATATGATGAATGTTCATTATTGTACTCTTTTATCTTGGTATTTAAAAATGTAGTAAAGTTATCGTGATTTTCTAGTAAGACTTCAACTTGATATTCCATATTAATCCCCTTTCAATTTACATTATTATCCTTTATAACGATTTATTAATTATTACCACTTATGCCCCATGGCTGAATTCTAGTTTATTACTCTATTATTACCCCTATTCCTTAAATCTTTTTGCTTTAGCATTTTTTTAGGGAATTTAACTTAAAAAACTAGGACTAACTTAGTAGTATTATAAAGCTTCACACAGTGTGAAGGTCAAGTTTTTTATTGTTTTAAAACTAATATATAGGAGTATCATTATCAACTTTGTACTATCTCCAAAATTAAATTTGCTAGAAATATCAAAAGAGTTGTATTTGTAGGGGCGCAAGGCTGTAGAGGGTTTAAATATGAAGCCTAGTTAAATCATCAAATATAGAAGAAACCCAAAAATGTCCAGTGCCTTTCTATAATTGGTTATAGTATCGATAATAACCCAAAAAATGTTCAGTATAGTATTAGCCTGATTCCAAATACTAAACTTGTTTCAAAAATATTTAGCATAAGGAGGCTTTTGTTAATGAGATTTCTTACATGGGGTGTAATTGGAGCTGTTATTTTAGGTGTAGCTAGAGGATTGCAAAATGGTAATCTTCAACAGTTCACAAAAAATATTTCGAATAAATTAAATCTGCAGAATGCTCAACAAATGATGCAGCCATTACAACAAATGGCACAACCATTGCAGCAAATAACTCAGCCTTTGCAACAGATTAACCAATCTTCACAACAGACGAAGCAACCACAACATCAAACAAATCAATCGTCACAACAAATGACACAACCATTACAAGCTGTAGCAAATAATTTAACTGGTAATTCATCAAAACAATAAGGTATAAGTCCAATTCTTCTTCTATAGACCTGAACAAATATTGTTTTGGTCTATAGTTATTACATAAATTAAAAAGTACCAATCGTAGGGGAGACTTGTGAAAGTTCGATTAGGGAATTTCATAACGATTGGAAATACATAATTAAGTATTTACATTGTAAGTCTTATTTAGACTCACAAAATACTCCATGTTTACAATGACACTTTTGAATAGAAGTTTAAGGGTGTAAATGTAACTTTTCTGTTACTTAAAAAATATCGTATGCGAGAAATAATTTGGATATTGTTTGGATGTGGTACACCTAATGATGAACAAGAGCCAGATCCAACTGAAGAGCCTTCTGAACAACAAGAAGATCAAAATCAAAATGATAACCAAAATAATTAAAAAGACGAAAACCAATAGAATTTTGTATTTTCTCTAGCTAAATATCTCAAAAAAACCATTCCTGTGTGGTCTTAATTTTTTATGGTGTTACATTGTGTGGTATGCTAAATACAATTGGGAAGTACGTTTGAAGCATTGATACATAAGCAAAGTAATTGTCTCGAGTACTAGTAGCATGAGTTTTATTAAACGAAATAATGAAATGACCAGGACCTATTTTAAATGAGTGCCTGGTCATCCAGCTTATGATTCGAAGCATGATCGTGATAACTTGTGAAAGATAGTTAAATGTTAGGAGATAGTTTCAATGACTTTTCGTAGATGAGATTCAAAAAAAGAAAGAACAGAATATGGATGATTAAACATACTAAGACTAGTAGTACAAACCATGGCCTTGGTTTGTACTACTAGTCTTAGTGTATGTTTTACTATTTAATTCTAAAGATTGAGTGCGAGAGCCTTCCACAATCTATTAAAGTATGTAATTCGAATTATACTAATTAAGGTATTTTTTCTTAGATTATATTTCTTGCAAAATATTTAATAAATGAAGTAATGAAGGTGGTATGGTGTGGGTAAAAAAGACGATAAAAAAGAAAAAGGAAGCCTTTCAGCTTCCCAAATCTTAAGAATTCCTTCGCTTAGAAGTTTTCCGCTATTTTGTGGGCTTGTCGGATGGCCTTTTCTTTTAACTGTGAGGCTTGTTCAGGATACTCGGCCATCCCTTCAACAAAGATGCCTTTAAAGTCAGTTATTCCAACAAACTCCATAATGACTTTTAGGTGACGGTGCCCCATTTCAAAACTTTCGGCGGGCATATTTGAGCCAGGTGATAAAACACTTCCGCTAGCTTGAATAAGGAGCGCTTTTTTATCACCGAGCAAACCAACCCTACCAACATCAGGAAGATATTTGAATGTCTTACCTACAATACAGAAAGAGTCAATATATGCTTTCATCACTGGAGGATAGGAATAATTCCATATAGGAGTTACAAAGATATATTTATCTGCGGCCACAAATTGATTGGCAAGCTCATTAATACGACCGATTTTCGTTTGCTCCGCATGCGTTAATTCCTCGAAAAGAATTCCACTTTTAAGCTTGTCCCACCCGTTTAAAACATCAGAGTCCAGATGGGGGATATTCATTTTATACAAATCGAGATGGATCACCTCATCTTGCGGATGAGCTGAACGGTAAGCTTGCATAAATTCTTTGCCTACCGCCATGGAATAAGATTGCTCATCGCGTGGATGAGCTGTGATATAAAGTACTGTTGACATAATAAAAAAACCTCCTGTTTCTACAAGTAGTGACTGCCGATTTATTTGCGGGACAAAACGTCCACTATTTGGCGTGTTGAGACGTTAAGCCTGTTGTAAAGATTAGCTGTGGAGATACCAGTAATGAGCGTAGCCAGTGCAGCTTCATCATAGTGAAGAGATGCTTCCATATACACTTTGTCTGGTACCGAATCGGTCTGGTTATATAGTCGAGTTATCGATTCACTGAGCGCTAGAGCAGCACGTTCCGCGTCTGTGAAATTTGATGTTTGATGCCAAGCAGATACGGCTAGAAGTCGCTCGACTGATTCGCCAGCAGCCATTGCGATACGGGAATGAAGATCCACACAGACACTATCACCGTTGATTTGACTGGTACGAAGATAGGTAAGGTAAAGGGTACCAACTGGCACACCGTTTTTCTCGGCTGACGCAAATAAAGCATTGCCCAACGCTTGCAAGGATTGGCCCACTTCAGGCAAAAGCATAACTGGATTTCTCATTCTTGATTGCATAGTAAACACTCCTTTGTAGATATAATAGAAACCCTTAAATTGGCCTCTCACTATAATGACGTGTCAAATGGAGAGAGTGTGACCGACACAGATGATTGGCTTTTTGTCACATTGGCTGAACTTCAATCGTCAATATGATGTAAAATATTATTAATGATAAAAGATAATGAAGGAGAATTCAGTCTTATGGAAGAACAATTCGAATCGTACCGAAATCATTTGCAGGCATTGGCTTACCGAATGCTTGGGTCTTTGACAGAAGCGGAGGATGCGGTGCAAGAAACTTGGTTACGTCTTCATCGTTCAGAAAGAAGTGAGATTGAGAATTTAGGAGGATGGTTGACCACAGTCTTATCGCGGATTTGTCTCGACATGTTACGTTCAAGAAAAGCCAAGCATGAGGAATTCATGAACGAAGCTTTGCCCAAAGTTTTTGCTAACTCTGAAGACCGATACAATCCAGAACAAGAAGCACTGTTGGCTGAATCAGTTGGACTTGCACTACTTGTTGTAATTGACAAACTAAATCCAGCGGAACGAATTGCCTTCGTGCTACATGATATCTTTGCCATGCCATTCAACGAAATTGCACCCGTTGTGGGGAAATCTGAACTTGCCACTAGAAAGCTTGCGAGCCGTGCGCGTCAAAAGGTAAGAGGAAAAGAGATGAGTTCACAGGCCGATTTGGATCGTCAGCGTATACTTGTTGATGCTTTCCTTGCTGCGGCATACGCTGGAGATTTCGATTCGCTGGTAGCGGTACTAGATCCGGATGTAGTGCTTCGAGATGATCGTGAAACAGGCACTCGAACTGAAACTCGAGGAGCCATGACCCTAGCCAAGAAGGTAGCAGGGCGCGCCAAAGCTGCGCAGGTGGCCCTTGTGGATGGATGCATCGGGGCGATTGCAGCTCCAAACGGGAAGTTAATTTACGTGATTCAATTCACAATAAAAGATGAGAAAATTGCCGAGGTAGACTTGATCTCAAACGCTACTCGCCTTGAGCAACTTGACTTAACGATATTGAGTGATTGAAAGACCAACTACATTCCTTTTACTGTTAAATGAGATATAGATAACCCATTCCAAATTGTGCAAGCTTTAGCGAAAAATAAGGGTATACATGTTATAGCAATTGAGTTTACTGACGGGAAAAAATCCTTAGTTGAAATTAATGAAAAATTTTATAAAACTTTAATCCAAACAATATTTTAATTCTAACACTCATTTTCTGAGTGTCTTTGTTTTGATAGTAAATTTGAAGAAGTATTAAAGAACCTAGGTTTTGAACAGTCGAATATTGAAAAGTATGTATACGGCAAAGAGAAGAAATTTGTATTAACAAAATAAGGTATAAATAAGTGTAAGCCTGTTATCTTCATAGATAGTGGGCTTTTTTGTAAAAAAAAAACAGACGACTGTGTTGGTTATCTGTTTAGAATAAGTTTTATCTGTACTATTTGCTCTCTATTGGGAAAAATACTGCAACTTCGTTTTTTTCTGGTGAAGTGGTATTCGGATCTGTCATGTATATATCGAATGGAACACCCGCTAATTTAAAATTATGTTCATCAATCCATTTTGTAGTTGTACATATACTTTTGGCACTTCATCATATAAGCCAATATAATTTACTTTTGCACATTTATGGGGTTCGCAAATTCTGGAACCCTCGTTGCTTTCTAAAACAGGAACTGCAATTTCCATATCATAATTTTCTGGGATATAGTCTTCGCTATGAAAAAATGTCATTGGTGGGCCCACTGGAGTAAGTTTTTTTGCTCTAATTTGTATGAATAACTCACCAAGAACATTCCCATAATCCTTAACATTCATTTTCTTTCTGATATAAAAAATATTCATTTTCTGATTATCTACAATCTCTACGACAAAATTCCTTGCATTCAACATTAAATTTCCTCCCTTAGTTAAGTTATTTACATCTGTCTTCATCCGAGTTAGCAAATAGGAGTATTTTTGCATTAATTGGGTAGTTTCATAAATTTCCATCTCAATCAATGGTTTAAGGAACTGGCTATCAGCGATAACTGCTTTAATCTCATTTAATGAGAAATCATATTCTTTAAGTCTTTGGATAAATAGAACATCTTCTAATTGAGAGGTTGCATAATATCTATAACGATTTTCTTTATCTAAATATGCTGGTTTCGGGAATGGTTGCGAAAAACATACTCCAGCATTGGATATGCTCCCACTCAAGGGCGATACAATTATTGGGAATGATGTGTGGATAGGAAAAGATGTAACCATTATGCCTGATGTAACTATTGGGGGCGGAGCAATTTTTGCAGCAAATTCTCTTGTAGCAAAAGATGAGCCCTTCATATTGTTGGGGAAACCCTTCTAAAGAAATATAAAAACGATTTTCTAAAATGATAATGTAATCTTAAAAAATTTTCTCTTTTTTATTTAAACATGCCATTACTTGTCATGTTTTATGGTTAAAATAGTTTTGTTCCTTGATAATAAGGAAAGTATATAACATAAAAGGAGAGATTATCGTATGTCACGTGAAGTAGTATTATACATTGCTACAAGCTTAGATGGATTTATTGCAAAGGAAGACAATGACTTACAATGGTTAACTGAGACAGAAGGAGAGGGTGATGCGGGATATGAAGATATGTATCAATCAATAGATACAACGATCATGGGGAAAAAGACTTATGATTATGTGATGAAAAACTCAGAATCTTTCCCATATCCTGAAAAGAAATGCTATGTCTTCAGTAATTCTGAAAAAGATTCAAATGAATATGTGGAGTTTGTCAATGAAGATGTAGTAGAGTTTACGAGAAAGTTAAAGGAACAACAGGGTTCTAAAATATGGATGGTTGGTGGAGCGGGTATACTTGATGCTTTTATAAAGGAAAATTTAATTGACGAGTATATTATTACTGTTACACCTCATATACTTGGCTCTGGTATTCCGTTGTTTAAAGAAAAAAATCCACAAATCGATTTAATTTTAATTGATACTAAACGGTATGGTCAGTTCGTACAGATGCATTATAAAGTGAAGCAGGACAAGAAATAGCATATTTGGGTGTGCAATAGATTCCTTAAACCAAGCTTTTTGTATTACAACACTAATTAGGACAACTTTGCCCGTGAGTGAAGTTGTTCTTTTACATTTAAAAACACTATTTTTTACTACGACAAGATTTGACATAGTAAAATAGTATGGTTTTTTAGGGGACAGAGCTTAACCTCTATTTTTAAAGACTGCTTTGATAAATTTTCAAAGCAGTCCTTGAAATTTAGAGTTCAATTCACTTGTTTTATTTTTTATTTTTTCTAAGGAATAGGGATAGTACTACGGCAATCATAGAAATTACAAAGCCTAACATGAACGTGTCGCTATACCCTGAAACAGATGCTATTAATTGTTGGGCTACATCATTTTGATCAGCAGACTGCTCTAGATGACTACGGGAGCGTGCAGACATCGTAGCGATAAACAAGGATGTACCAATCGCTCCGGCAACTTGCTGCAATGTACTAAAAATCGCTGATCCATGTGGATAGTATTCTGGCGTAATTTGATTCAGACCATATGTTTGAACAGGAACTAGAACGAGCGCAACTCCCAGCATTAACAAGCAATGAGTTAAGGTTATTTGCAAGGTTGTCGATTCAAGTGTGAATTTTGTAAAGAGATACATCGCAATACTGACAATTAGTAGACCAGGAATAATAATGATTCTAGCGCCAAATCTATCAAATAATTTTCCTGTAATAGGTGACATTAAACCGTTGACGACACTTCCAGGCAACATAGTGAGACCCGACTGAAAAGCTGTCACAAGTAACACACTCTGCATAAACATTGGTAGTAAGGTAGTCGTTGCGAACATCGACATCATTACAACAATTAAAAGCATAATAGAGAGTGAGAACATCGGAAATTTGAATGTACGTAATTCCAAAATTGGGTTTGAAATACGTAGTTGACGAACTACAAATATAATCAGTGCCAGACTTCCAATAACAATTGGCCAATAAACTTGCGGGTCAGACCAACCATCATTACCTGAAGCACTAAAACCATACACTACACCACCAAAACCTAATGTTGATAAAATAATGGAAAGAAGATCAACTTTGGATTTTGTGAGTTCTGTTACATTGACAAGATAATAATACCCAATGATAATGGAGAGCAGTGTAATTGGAATAACGATATAGAATAGCCAGCGCCAATCCAATGCCTCAACAATAACGCCTGAAAGGGTAGGTCCGATAGCAGGGGCAAATGTAAATATTAAAAATAGCACACCCATAATGGAACCTCGTTTTTCAGCAGGGTAAATCATTAACAACGTATTCATCAGTAGCGGGATGATTAATCCCGTACCAATGGCTTGAACTATACGGCCAACTAGCAGCAGCATAAAAGTAGGTGCCAATGCAGCGATAATTGTACCAATTAAAAAGGTAATCATTGACATGAAAAAAAGTTGTCTCGTAGTAAACCATTGTTGAATTAAAGCTGTTACAGGAATTAGTGCGCCAACAACGAGCAGGTAAGCTGCAGTTAGCCATTGTATTGTAGTTGCCCCAACATGGAATTCATTCATTAGAACAGGCAAGGCATTTCCTAGTAATGTTTCGTTTAATGTTGCTACGAATGCTCCCGTCATTAGAGCAACCATGATGGGTGTTCGTTTTACATTTTGCAAATGTAAGTTCATGTAGTGTTCCTTCCTCTCATACAAATGTAGTTGTTGCGTTTTCAATTATAGAAGTATATTTCATAGTGAAATATAGTCAATTTTTCTACTTTGGGTAGTTAGGAGACAAAATTGAATAAATGTTGGAGTAATTGATTAAAAGGAAGGTGAATGCGGATGGATTTAAGAAAACGTCGCTCCATGCAATTGCTATGGAAAGCAATGTTTGACCTTATGACAGAAAAGAAGATATTGTTTTCTAAATTGACAGTCGATCAAATCTGCGAAAAGGCAATGGTTCATCGTTCTACGTTTTATAAACATTTCGATGACAAATTTAGATTGCTAGAGTATGGATTAAATGAAATTATGGAGGGCTATTGGGATATTCCATTGGAAAAAAGAATTTTACAGCCATTTTTTTGGTCCAGTGAATTCTTTGAAGACTCCAAATCCGATAAGCTAGTTCATGCACAACGAGGTGATGAGCTTTTCTTTGACTGTATGACAACTTACTCTATGCGATTACTGAAAAAGGACTCATTAAAATTTATTCAAAATTCTAAAACCATTGATATTCCGCATGATTTGTTAGCTGAATTCCATGTGGCTACAATGGTTGCTTTAAGCGAATGGGTGCGTAAAAATCCGAATCGAGTAAGCGTAGAGCAACTAGATGAATATTTTCATACATTAGTGAATGGGAATATATTTGAAAATTGCCTGCTTAATAATAATGAGGCACTAAAATAATCACAACAATTAGACCCTCTATAACCATAAAACCATCCAAAATGTGCTGATTAACCACATTATTTTACAGAATATTGTGGATTTTTATGACTGTTGCACATGTTATTTTAATATAAAAGGTTGAAACTATACACTGATGTCGGTATAATATGAAATATAAACGACGATAGTGTATAGTTTTTTATTTGCATTTTGTCACTCATTAAGGAGGTGGCTTATGGTACCAAAAGTTAGTGAAGAATATAAAAAAGAGAGAGAAAGGGAGCTGATAGAAGCAGCCAAGAAGGTGTTTATCGAGAAGGGTTTTGTTCGTACATCTATGCAAGATATTATGGACAAAGCTGGAATATCCAGAGGTGCATTGTATAGTTATTTCAATAATATTAATCATGTTTTTATCGAAGTTTTAAAACATGATGATCAAAAAGACATTCAATATTTTGTGCCATCTAAGGAAGGCCCACTTTGGCCACAATTAAAAAACTGGATTGAAGAACAGCAAATTTATATTGAGGCAATTGACCAAACATTGGTCTATGCAAAGGCGGAATTCTTTTTATCATATAATTACGCAAATAATAAAGATAATTTCCCTTACATTTCTGAACGCTACAATCGAACTACTGAAGCTATAGAAGAAGTATTAAATGAAGGTATGCGTAAGGGAGAATTTAGACTTCAACAATCTACTCATTCTATTGCTAGGTATATCCTGTCATTTATAAACGGTTTAATGTTGGATACGTTTCAACTGGGACATGAACAAACAAAAGTAAAGGATCAGTTATCCGTCTTACTTTTCTCTTTAGAAAAATTAATTAATCCAAAATCCGCAAAATAAGGAGTGAATTTTATGTTGTTTGAATCATCAAGAGTAAGACTAAGAAAAATGACAAAGGAAGATACAGAACTATATCACAAATGGAGAAATGATGTGGAAGTTATGCATTCCACTAACCCATCTTTAGATGTTTATCCGATGGAAGAAACTAAAGAATTTGTAGATCATGTTATTTTAGGATCTCATACAGCCAAGAGCTACATCATGCTTGAAAAAGGAAATGAAATACCAATTGGCATTGTATCATTAATCAACATTGATTATAAAAATAGAAATGCTGAATGTATAATTGACATTGGGGAAAAGAAATATTGGGGAAAAGGATTTGGTTCAGAGAGCTTGGAATTACTGCTGCATTATGCTTTTTACGAAATGAATCTTCACCGTGTTTACCTTAAAGTATTTTCGTTTAATGATAGAGCTATTCATTTGTACAATAAGATTGGTTTTCAACAGGAAGGAAGCAGTAGACAAAGTCTATTTAGAGATGGTGAATGGCATGACATCATTCATATGGGGATTTTGCAAAATGAATACTTTGAGAAACAAGTAAAGAATGTGTAAAAATTATTCCACCGTCAAATAGAGGAGCAGGAATGGAGTGACGTTGGAACAACAAAAGGATCAAAGGTTGCTATAAAAACAAAACATTAAGACAAGTAGTGAGTGAGCTAAGATACAGCTCACTCCTTTTTGACTTGCTAAAAAATATAAACATCACCATACTTTACCAAAAAAGATATCTTATAAAAATGTTTATATCCCGAGCATTGGTAGATGCTTTCGAGTATGATAAGTGAGTGCCAATGCAATACACTGTTTTAATTCATCTACTGGTATTTCATCATTCACAGCAAATACAATTGCTCGATTACCTTCATAGTTGAATAAATCACTATAAATCTCTTTAAACGTATCAACTAGCATTGTATTACAGTTAAAATACATGGCATATTGATCTGGGTTTGACTGTTTCCAGCCTATTCTAATTGTACTGCCTTTTTTTGTGATATAACTAGGCTCTCCCCATTTTAGCGTTTCATCCACATGATTAACGCCTTCAATCTCTATTACCGTATCCAAAATTAACTGACGAAGAATCAATAGTCTCGACTGAATATGTTCAGGATACTGTTCGAATACTTCCTCCACCTTAGTGTTTTCAATTGCACTCATATTGATCATTCCTTTTTTAGAATTACAAACTAGTCCAACAAATATTTTTAGGTACTTTACTCTATCGAAATTTCTAAAAGTGATTCAAGTTGACTGATGTTTCATAAAAGCTATTTTATCGAAATATAAATTTCTGCTTGTCCAACCTCTGGATTAATATCCTTGCTATAATATTCAAAATCACCTGTGAATGCTCGGTTATTGCCTGGCTGTTGTGACCATTGCCAAATATCAGCCCAAGCACGCTGTACCATCTCTATAATTGGTCCTCGTTTAGTGACAAATACAGCATATTTTGCAGCAGGAACAGTAAATACTTTTATCATATCTAGCTTTTGAAGCTGCAATGATTCCTGTACATGTACGCTAACCATTACTTCATAAAGTCCCGCATCGCCCTGTTCATAGTTGAAGTAACAGCTATAATGACCAACCTCTTGTATATTAACACCTAGCTTTTTACCAATATTTTGAGAATGAAACTGTTCAAATAACTTACCAATTTTGCCATCTTTGCTTTGTTCGGCTTCATTTGTTGTAACGGTACTAATTCCAGCTAACGTGAAGGAGGGTAATTCCTCAATTCGGGTAGATTCAATTTGTTTTGTAGTAATTTTGTCTTTAGACGATATATGTTCCCATCCAGTCATACTTTTTTGTTCGTTTTGTTTCAACTTTAATCATTCTCCTTATTTATAGAATGAACCCAGTATAAAACAACAAACCTGACAACTGACTGTCAAGTTGCATGATCATTTTTATAAATTTTTGCTATTTTTGCAGCACGACTAGCAATGATTTTCCGTAAATGTTGAGGCTCAAGCACCTCTACATGATGTCCTAAGCTAAGAATGAAACTATAGAGCCATTCATTTTCAGGATACGCCTTTTTTACTAACCAACTTCCATCCTCAACTGGCAAAAGTTCTTCAATGCCAAACCATTCTTCTGCTATATGACGAGCTTCACCCTGGAATCGAAAGACAACTTCTGGTACATTTGATGGTTTGAATTTACTCTTGCCTTCAATATGCTTCTGATTAGCGGGATTTCGACGAATGAAGGTTCTTTCATGGTCTATTCTGAGCTCTTTCATTCTTTTTAGTTTAAAAAGGCGGAACTGTTCTTTCTCTAAACAATAAGCTTGTAGATACCATTGTCTTCCTTTGAGAATGAGCATATGAGGCTCTACTATTCGCTGGGAAACTTCACCTTCAGCATTAGAATAGGTGAAGTTAACTAATACACAGCTATCTAATGCTTCGTCTAACAGTTGTAGTTTCAGACGGAGATGTTTACTACCACCCCAAGGAGAGTAATCGATTAGTAAGCGATTTGTCTTATGTTGAAATTCTTCTTCATGTGCTGGCAGTACGACACTATTTATTTTTTCTACTAGTCGTTGATGTTGCTCTTTGTCATATGAAGTGGAGATACTACGGAGGGCAGTAACGATAGCAGCAAGCTCGTCATTTGTTAGTATATTTCGATCCAAGCGGTAACCTTCTGACAAACCAATGCCACCGTTTGTTCCTTGGTAGGTGACGATCGGGATGCCAGCTGCATTAATTGCGTCAATATCTCGGTATATCGTTCGAATGGATACCTCAAACCGTTCCGCCAACTCCTTAGCCTGCACCATACGACGGTTCAGCAGTAGAATAATGATGGATAAGAGTCTTTCCAGTTTCAAAATATGTAACCTCCATTTCAATGAATAAGCAAGAAACTATTTATTTGAGATGTCTGAGATATTTGACAAGATGAGTCTTAACCTCAAGGTTTGGAATTATAAGAATAATAACCATCTCTAATATGCTAAAAAAAAATACATATCACTTAGATGAAGTGCGAACCTAAATGTTAAAATATTTTACACTTTTTATAGATACTATATATTGTAAGATAACTTGGATTATAAATCTATTTCAATTGCCTTTGATTAGTTATCTATTTTTCAGTTTTTTGTATTACTTTCTCAAAGGCAGCGTGTGGGACTACGGCTTTCCCAATATCGCATGTAGGGACCATTTAGCGGAATAATGTTTTTAGCATTTTAATCAGTTCTGGGTATTTTATTAGCTATTTTCTTGGATGAATTCTAAACGGCTTATTCTTTTTATAATTGGCTAACTGGCAAATGGACTTATTTTGATCTTGTGCTTTTTCTTTATAACGAAAAGAACAACTTGGTGAAGGCTTGAGTTTCACACTGTGTGATGGATTATAGTGTGGCCATACTCCAACTAGAGCTAGTAGTGTGTACTCTTTGCAAGAGGTGAAGTTGTTACTAAAGACTAAGGCAAAGTCTGAAAGGAGAGGAACAAGGCTTATAGGGCTGGCGTATAAAAAACTGGAGATATCATATGAGGAATTGGATAAATTTCCTAGTGCAGTTGGGCTATGCATATTAATTATTAGTGAGCGATTGTGCACAAACGAAAGAAAACTAGTTGAAGTATCTTTTAAAAAAACAACAATAACAATAATAAACGGAGGTTTTTCGTATGTCTCAACTGCCTGGTTTTGGATCAGGATACATCTTGAATTCAACTGAAAAGGAGAAAAAAGAATCTGCTGATGTTACTGTATCTAAAGAAAAGCAGCAATTCGACAACCAACTGACATCACTTTTTGAATCGCTTAAAGTTCCAGGCGTAGCTGTACTTGTATTTACCAAAGATAAAGTATTATACAAGAAAGAAATCGGTTATGCCAATATTGAAAAGAAAATTCCTTACACGTTGGACACAGTTACCAATATCGCTTCTATAAGTAAAACCTTTATTGGGGGATCATTGGCAAAAGCTCAGGAAGATGGCTTGATTAGCCTAGATGAAGATATCAATGTCATACTTCCTTTCAAAGTAGTAAACCCATATTTCTCAAATGAGAAAATTACTTTAAAAAATCTTGCTTCACATACATCCGGAATAAAGGATGACGACACTAAATATATCAATTCATACAGTGCTTATGGCGCCAAGAATATGACCTTGAAAGATTTCTTATATAACTATCTAAATCCTGAGGGCAAATGGTATTCAAAGGACAATTTCTCAAACAAAAAACCAGGGACAAGCTTTTCTTACAGCAATATAGGGTCTGCGCTTGCAGGATACTGTATCGAAGTAAGAAGCAAGATGACATATGCCGATTATGTCAGGAAAAATATATTTAAAAAGCTGTCTATGAGCAGCAGCGGATGGAATAGGGATGAATTCACTCCAGCAAACATAGCTTTAGATTATTCTAAACTGAGGATTGATTTTACCAACCATACGGAATCCATGGGTGCCACGCTTGAGCCATTGCCTGCTTATGAGTTAATTACATATCCCGACGGCGGGGTTATGACAACAGTAAATGATCTATCGAAATATTTGCAAGCTGTAATGAAAAGACAAGATACATTTATTACCGCGAAAAGCATTGATTTAATGCTGCAAAAACAATTTAACGACACTAATGTTCCTCCAGAATGTAAAGAAACTGATGAAAATATAGGATTATTCTGGAGTTATAATGGCGAAAAGGTCTGGGGACATACCGGCAGTGATCCCGGAGTAGATACATCTATGTATGTAAATTTAAACAACGTAGGCATAATAACTTTTATAAACACGGACAACTCTAGTTTGGATGGAGAGAAATATGATGAATTAGTAAACTTGTTGATAAATTGCCCAATTAAGTAAAAATTAATTATTCATTTGTTTCTTTAATTCAGTAATCAATCCATTTAATTGAATACCAATAAAACCAATATAAACGTACATTATGTGAACATAATTAGAGGGGAGATTTTGTAGTTGGTGAGCGATTTGAGTAATGAAGAAATTCCAAAGCAAGCTATGCAAGCATTAAAAATCGTAGAGGAGTTGCTTGGAAGTTCGATAGTCGGGGTATTTTTATTTGGTTCTGCAGTTAATGGTGGTTTACACATTAACAGTGATGTAGATATCCTAGTGGTCGTGAATCATAGTTTACCTGAAGGAACCCTAAAAAAACTAACGGACAAACTAATGACTATATCTGGAAAGATAGGGAATACAGAATCTATGAGACCACTTGAAGTTACGGTGATAAACCATAGCGATGTCGTACCTTGGCGATATCCACCCAAAAATGAATTTATCTATGGTGAGTGGCTCAGAAGTGAGTTTGAGAAAGGACAAATCCAGGAACCAACCTATGACCCTGATTTGGCTATTGTTTTAGCACAAGTGAGCAAGAATAGCATTTCTCTATTTGGTCCTAATGCTTCAGATATACTTGATCCCGTTCCGATGATAGATATTCGAAGAGCGATTAAGGAGTCTTTGCCAGGGTTGATTGAGGGTATCAAAGGTGATGAGCGTAATGTAATTTTAACCTTGGCTCGAATGTGGCAGACAGTGTCTATTGGTGAAATTTCTCCAAAAGATGTGGCTGCAAAATGGGCTTTACCTCGGTTACCCAAAGAATATTCGACTTTACTCAACTTAGCCAGAAAAGCATATCTAGGAGAATATGTTGATAAATGGGAAGGACTGGATTCTGAGGTGACAGAGCTCGTTTATCATATGAAAAATTCTATAGAAACTTGTCTTAGTCAAACCGAGGAAAAGCGAAAACAATAATAGAAATTTTGTACACATTTTATTGAACAATCTTCAAAAAGAAAGAATCCATTTTCACAATCTTTTTATCAAAACGGAAAATGGATTCTTTTTTTTATAGTAAATTGTGAGCTTGGGAGGTGCTTTAAATCAAACTTTATTACAAACCTATAGTAGGACAATAATTTAATATTGAACAACTTCTTAAAAGGGAATTTTAATATTTATGTTAAAATATAGTGTGAATATAGTGGTTTGAATTTAAATTAAGAGTTAAAATTTCAATCTATTTAAGATTGTCATACTTGAATAAACAAGATTATTACTTTCCTAGGTTAATCAACACATGTGTTATGATGAATAAAAGACTTGATTGGCGTGAAGACATGGATGAATACATTCGATTGGTGAACAAATCTGAAGATTATATTGAAAGCCATCTGAGTGAAAAAATCTCACTAGATGAATTAGCAAATAATGCAGCTATGTCCAAATATCATTTCCATCGTATATTTAGCAAAAACAGTGACGAGACGGTGAAACAGTTTGTTACCAGAATAAAAGTGGAGCGAGCGGGAATATTCCTCACTGTCCGCAAGGATTTAAGCATCACAGATATTGCTCTCCAATATGGTTACAATGATGCGAGTACCTTCAACAAATCTTTTAAGAAGTATTTTGGAATGTCTCCATTAGAATACAAAAGCAAGAAACGACAAGAAATAACAGATAGTCTCCCCTATACTTAAGTTAAAGGAGATGATATTAATGGAAAAACCAACGATCACAGTAGAAAATATAGAAATGAAAGTAATCTATGTACGCTTTAAAGGAAATTATGTCGAGTATAGAAAAAATAGTCGCAAGATGTTCAATGAACTATTCAAATTCGCAAATAAATATGATTTAGTCAAAGAGAATGTCACAAAGGTAATAACTATATACCATGACAACCCTTTCGTAACTGATTCAAAAAATTTACGAACTAGCGTAGCAATGACGGTTCCATTAGATGCGGTGATTGAAGAAGAAGGACAAATCGGTACGATGATTTTTGGTGGAAAATATGCAGTATTACATTATGACCTAACGTTGGGTGAGTATGAAGAAGCTTGGAAATATGCTTATTCTGATTTGTTACGGACTAACAGCGAATACACACTAAGAGATTCATTCCCATTTGAATTATACGTTACTGAGCCACCAAAAAACTTCAAAGCTAAGAGCAAGACAGATATTTATGTTCCTATTGAGTAAAAATACAATATGTGAATAAATCCACTTAAAATAAAGGGATTTTAACTTAATAAGGAAAGGACTTGCGTTTATGATTAAATTTCATATATGCTAGTCCTTTTGTTTTACTTCTCTTTAGCCACTCCTGTAACTTTACACATGAGCTTTGTAGCGATAATTAGACAATATTTGTAAATGATTCCTCTGCTCCACTATCAAAGTTCACAGAATCGCTAAACATTTTAATGAGCTTGCTCTGTTGTTGTTAAACATTTGTTGGTCACGAAGTTGTCACAGGACGTGACGCATTTAGCCTTTGTTCCTTTAGCGGAGGAAGCGGCTCGACGCTCGCTCGCAGCCTTGCTCTGCGCGAAAATGAAGCGTCAGCGACAAGGTGAGTAGCCCGTAGCGGAAATCAGTTTCTTCTAATTTAACATAATGGATAAAACTGGTTAATCAATAAGAATACTTATTTTGTAAAGAAACATTTCTAGAATGGATTATGAGAAAAATTACAAATGTAGTAGAAGTATTTTTTTGTTACTCTCAAAGGAGATTTTATAGCAGTTTTTAGTGGAAAAAATTAAATCTAATAACCCTAACCGCAAAACTAATTCATAAAACAGCGGTGAGTATCTGTGAAGAAACAGAAGAAATATAGTATTTTTCTTCTGTACAAATATAGCCGGTAATAATAGGTAAAAGGTTATTATGCTAATAGCAGTCATATAAGCAAAATAAAAAAATCCTTTTCAGCTCAACCAATACTAACGGACAGTCCAATACCATTTTATAGCATCTTTTTCAACATTCTTTACAAAATCGTCTTTCCCATCTCCATAGCCTTCTATATCATTTGGATATTCTTTGGCGAGTTGGCTCTTTAATTCCCCATACTGCCTACACACTTCGGGATGCTCTCGAAGGTAATCTCTAAATGCTAAATGTCTTTCAATTTCTTCGATTTTGTTATATTGAAAAGCGTGAATTTGGTGTGTGCGATGAGCGCCACCTTTGCGGAAATATCTCCTTCCAGTTATCCCGAATTCCCCCATAACTTCATAGCCGATCTCTTGAAATTGATTAGAAAATGAATCTAACTTATGAATATCATTGACTACTAGTAAAATATCAATAATTGGTTTTGCTTTTAGACCTGGAACTGATGTGCTTCCGATATGAAAACTTTTCACTAATTCTTCTTGAAGGATAGTCCTAATAGAATGCTCCTCTTTTTGATAGTCGCTGATCCAATTCTGATTATAATCTACAACTTTTATTATCATTCAATACACCCCATTCTCTTATTTTGTGCATTATTACAAGATATATAAAATTTAATGTGTTGTCAATGAATGATTTTGTGAATTTTTGTAAATAAAAAGTGGGAGTAAAGAGCTATGCTGCACTCCTCACCAGTCACCTTTCCTCCTTATCGTTGCTTTCATTAATTTTAAATATTGAGAGTCCCCTAGACCGTATTGGGGGAAGAGGTGTAGTAGGTTTCGAACGATTTCATTGTGAGGTAGATTTTGATGTGTTTGAATATATTTTGTAATTTCATTATCCTTTTCTAAAAGTCCTAAATACAATTTGATTCCCTGATACATAACAGGCATCAATTCTACTTCGGGCATACGATGGTCTAATAACACTGCCTCATAAATATCATAATAGTTACTTAATGTTATTTCGCTTTCTTTCACATCATACGTTTCCTCTCTAACTGCATGATAATAAATAGTCCCTTTAAATGATATTTGTTCTAAATAAGCTAAAATGGTTAATAAATTCATCTGGCAGAACATATCTTCACCAAACCAAAGAACGATACATTGATAATTTTTCAAAAATAAACTGTTTAAGAGTGGCGCAACTGTAATTGCTTCATATTCTGCTAATGAGACTTGATGCCCCTTTGCTCGAATTTCTTTGAATGAGTCGCTAAAAATTGTTCTAACAGTGTCATTTACACACATCGCTTCATTAAAAGGTGCATAATCGCTTTTTCCCATTAATTGTTGGGAACTAAATTCTTCATACATCCGTTGTCCATTTAAAATGTTCAATACCTCGTGATCAAAATACACATCTATTCGCTTTTGTAAATCTTCAATTCTTAATTTTTTTGAAATGTCCATATAATAACTCCTCGCTTCATTCATAGTGAGTTTTACATATGATTGCAATGGCTCAGGACATAAACGAAAGGCATTGGGGCTAACACCTATTATTTCCTTAAACGCCCTGGAAAACGCTTCTTGGGACGAATAGCCATGTTTTATTGCTATCTCAATAATCCTTTCATCTGTTTCAATAAGGGCGATTGAAGAAAGATATGTTTTTCTAAGGGTCCTATATCGTTTAATGCTGATTCCTGTTATTTGATGAAATTTAAAGGAACAGTAATAAGAAGAGTAGCCCATTGCTTCACTTAATTTTATCAAAGAAAACCCCTCAAACAAATGCTCTTCAATCCAATCAATCATATCTTGAATCATATTGTTCATCATGTATCACTCCCTATTTTTAATTATAGTGAAGAATTAAAAAGGGGTTTTGATATTCGTTGTGCTTTTTGAATGAACCGAATTTATCATTAAGATGAAATTGAAGAAACTAAATAAAGAACGAATCTATCAATATACGTATTAATAGATTCGTCAGTTTGTCGAATTAATGTGTATCTTACTTCTCCTTTGAGTGAATGCTTTTTATCATGCACATCGCGCGTTTTGTAAGTTTACTTTTAAATTATTTCTTGTCGATAAGGGATTGAATATAGATTTCAGTCATTTTAATTTGTTCTTTCCATAATGAAATAATCCATTCTCTGTCTTCCAAAGAGATTAAAAAAGTCGCAAATCCATTTAAATAAGTAACTATTAAATCATTTATTAGCTCAATGTCAGAAGGAGTTAATTGATCCCCATAAAAATCATTTAATAAAACCTCAAATAAATCAAACGGTGTCTTATCTCTGTCTTGATTGAAGATAAGATCATCAAACTCTTTATCGTATGAAGATTTCACTACAAATTGTAATTGAACATTAATTAGATGTAAGTATTCTTTATTTTTTTCATCAATAAAAAAAAGAAAATATTTTAGCATAATATCAGAAAAAGAATCTGTTTCTTTAGATTCATTATAAATTTGTTCTAAAGCTTCATTCATGAGTATATCAGATAAAATAAAAGCCTCTTGTTGAATTGTTTCCATAGAACCGAAGTGATGAAATACACTTGCTTTACTAACATTGGCTCTCTTTGCAATGCTGCTAGCACTTAACGCCTCTATACCATTTTCTGCAATTAAAGAAATAGTAGCATTTAGCAATGCCTCTTTTGTTTTATTTCCCTTTTTTTCCCTACCATCAATCATTAGAGTACCTCCTAGAGAATGGTTGTTACATTTTTTATCATTATATCATAAATTAAATTACTTGACCGATTGGTTAGTTTTGAGTACAATTTTATTGACCGTTCGGTTAGTTTTAAGTGTTAGAAGTGTTTGTATGAAACTTCATTTCAAGTAATAGATAAGGAGAGGGGAATAGATGAAAAAAAGAAAGTTACTTATTTTTGCGATATTACTTGCATTGTTAACGTCTTTTATAAGTTTTAGTCAATTTTTAAGTCCTTCTCAAGAAGAAGTAGGGGAAACAGAAAAGGATTTTTCATCTGACCGAGCTCTTAATTATTTAAAAGAAGTAGCAAAGGAACCACATCCTATAGGCTCTTCTGCGAATAAAAAGGTAAGAGACTTTATTGTCAAACACTTTCAAAATATAGATATTCCAGTTGAAATTCAATCGAAGCAAGTGAAGGATATAAGTGGTGGGGAGTATGCTATAGCAATAGGTGCAGAGAACGTTGAAAATATTATTGCAAAAATCCAAGGAACATCCGGTGATGATAATGCGATTTTATTAACAGCTCATTATGATTCTGAAATAGAAACTCCTGGAGCATCAGATGATGGTTACGGCGTTGTCACAATTATGGAGGCAGCAAGAGCTTTAAAACAAATGCCAGCACCTAAAAATACAATTTATTTTGTTTTAACAGACGGTGAGGAGCAAGGTTTACTCGGAGCGAGTGCTTTACATGATCGAACGGATATTTTAGACGAAGTACGTGTTATGCTAAACTTCGAAGCAAGAGGTAATACAGGGGTACCGATTATGTTTGAAACGAGTTCAAATGATTTAAAGTTGGTGCAATTGTATAAGGAGATTGTTCCATACCCTGTAGCATACTCTTTTGCTTCTGAAATGTATAAAAAGATGCCGAATGATACAGATTTTACGGAATTAAAAATAACAAAAAAATTAGGATATAACTTTGCAAATATGGGTGGCTTAGAGGCATATCATGCAGCGATAGATCGTGTAGAGAATAGTGACGAGGAGACGATTCGTCACTTTGGTGATTATGCCCTTCCTTTAGTGAAAAAGTTTATGATGATGGACGCAAAAGAGTTTCAAGCTTTAGAAGATAGTAAAGGTAATGCGATTTACTTCCCATTAATGAAAAAAACATTAGTTGTGTACGCCGAAAAGTTTGTAATTCCATTAATGGTTGTTTTACTTCTCTTAACAGTCGCAATATTCTTCTTCAGCTTTAAAAAGCAAGTGATACAGACTAAAGGATTTACTTTTAGTTTAATAGCGTCGATTGGTAGTCTTGTCTCTATTTTCATTTTCTATTTCCTTCTAATTCGTCTATTAACAATTGTATTCAACGTTGGAATAGATGAAGATGGGATAGTTATGTTTGGTACTTATGATTCGTGGATCCTTACATTGTTGGTGATACTAGCTATTGGGCTCTCGTTCTTTTTGGCGAAGTGGATTTCAAAAAAGTGTGGTACTGTGAATTTTACCATAAGTACGCAAGTTTTATGGATCGTATTGGCTGTGATGTCGAGTCTTACTTTCAAAGGTATTAGCTACGCATTTACTATCCCAGCAATCATTAGTTTACTGTTGCTTTTACCAATCCTAGTAAAAGTAAAATGGGCAAAAGGTGTGTATCATTATGTAGCAGTTGCAGGATGGACAGTAACTAGTATTCTATTACTCGCGCCAATTATGTATCTGATTTATATAGCAAAAACAATTAGTATAGCACCTATAATAGTAGTTATTACAGCATTAATTACATTCCCTATAGTAGGAATCGTGAATTGGTTAACGACAGATGATGGTAAGGCATAAAAAAGAGGAGAAAAACGATTTAGTTTTTCTCCTCATAGTGTTGAAAAACTAAATGGTCAAGGGACTCTTTGTGAATACTACTAATTCAAATGAAGGTGATTTCCGTTC